>CAYVXC010000164.1:0-4322 GCA_964454925.1 uncultured Bacteroides sp. | reverse complement strand
GTTAGCGGCGGACGGCGATGCGGAGCTTGGCCGAGCGGGCGCGTGGGTTGGCTTCGACTTCGGCTTCGGACGGCTCGATGGGTTTTGAGGTCAGGACTTTGAAGGGCGACTGGATGTTACCATAGAAATCTTTGACAACTTCGCCGTCGAGGTTGCCGGTTTTCATGAAATTTTTGACCAGACGGTCCTCAAGGCTGTGGTAGGTTATGATGACCAGACGGCCTCCTGGACGGAGGATTTTTGCGGCCGAAGTGAGCAGCCGTCTGAGCACTTCGATTTCGTCGTTGATGACAATCCTGAGGGCCTGGTAGACACATGCGAGGTCCTTTTTTTCGCGCTTGGGATTCATGAGCGGCCCGACTACGCCGAGAAGGTCGGCCGTGGTTTCGAGCGGTGCTTCCTGGCGTGCGCGGACAATGGCGTCGGCGATGCGGGCCCCGTTTTTCAGTTCGCCATAAAGCTTGAAGATCCGCGCCAGTTCGTCGGCCGGGGCGGTATTGAGCAGCTGAGCGGCCGTGCGCGATGCGCGCGGGTTCATCCTCATGTCGAGGGGACCTTCGGGCCACCGGAACGAGAATCCGCGTTCAGGGTCGTCAAAGTGGTGGAACGACACGCCCAGATCGCCCAGCACGCCGTCAACCCCGTCGACGTCGTGATAGGCCATGAAGTTGGTCAGATATTTGAAGTTGGAGTAGACCAGGGTCAGCCGCGGGTCGCTGAAAGCACGCGCGATGGCGTCGGCGTCCTGGTCGAACGCGAAGAGCCGGCCCGTGGTGTCGAGGCGTTCGAGGATCGCACGCGAGTGGCCGCCGCCGCCGAAGGTCACGTCGACATACACCCCGCCGGGGTGTATGTCGAGTCCTTCGATCGTTTCGGCCAGCAGAGCCGGCACGTGATAGGGTTGAGTCTCGTTTTTTTCTTCGATCATTATTTTGTCAGCCCAATGATGTCAAGAATCTTTTCGGGAATGTCAATATTGTTGCTCAGGTTCGAGAACCGTTCGGCGCCTACTCCGACCGCGAATACCGGGACGGGATTACCCGTGTGGCTCGTGGTGGTGAAGCCAAAGCCGATGTTCCCGTTGACAATGTCGTTGACTTCGACCGCAAACTCGTTGAAATCGGCGTAAAGGGTCTTTTCGTCGGTGCTCTCGCGACGTTCGAAACATTTGGCGAACAGCTCGTGGAGTTTGGCGTCCTCGGCGTCGGTAACGGGAATGACCTTCCATAGGCCGAGATTCTCGGTCAGGTATTCCTTCATGTCTTCCCATGTAAAGATCCGGCGCGATTTGAGCATGGCCTTGCAGTATTCGCTAAGCATTTCCTTCGACTGGCGCTGGGCGTCGATATACTGGTAGTTGGCCGCATATTTCAGGCGTCGGTTGCCGTTGGCGAGGCCGCCGGTGTCGTGGTCGGCGGTCACCACGATCAGAGTTTCGTCGGGATGAGCGAGATAGAACTGATAGGCCAGATTGATGGCCTGGTCAAAGTTGATGATTTCCTTCACGGCTGTTCCACCGTCGTTGGCATGGAGGGCGTGGTCGATGTTACCGCCTTCGACCATCATGAAGAACCGTTCGGGCGATTTTTTTTCGAGATAGGTCAGACAGGTTTCAGTCATCATCGGGAGAGTGAGCGCGCCCGGAATCGAGTCGATCGTATAACCGATTTCGTTATCGTTGGGATTGACCTCGGGGTCACCGAGAAGGATTACGCGCGACTGGTCAGTGATTGAGGCCGCTCCTTTGGGACCGTAGACGATTGTCACACCGTTTTCAGCCATCACGTCGAGAACGTCGGTCGATTTGCCGTCTTTTCCGGTGAGGCCGCGCAGGGAGGCACCGCCAAGAAAGTCATAGCCCGACTTGGCGGCCTGGATGTCGATTTCATAGAACATCGAACGCTTGGGAACGTGAGCGTAGAAAGCACCGGGAGTCGCGTCGTCGGGAGCAACCGAGGTCAGCACTCCCACACCCCAGCCGTGATCCTTCAGAACGCGGGCAACCGAGGTGACCGAAAGCGTGTCGGCATCCATGCCGAGCATTCCGTTTTTGGTCTTATGACCTGTCGAAAGGGCCGTTCCGGCAGCTGCCGAGTCGGTGACGGGTGACGAGGCCGACCATGTCTGTGCAAAACTTGCCACCGGGAACGATGTCATGGTCAGCGATTGATCGGGGTGGACGGTGCGGAGATAGTTCATGGTTGCCATGACGGGGCCGATGCCCATGCCGTCACCGATGAAATAGAACACATACTTGGGCGTGGCGGCGCTGACCGAGAGCGTGAGCGCGACAGCCGCAGCGGCCGAGACTAAAAAGCGGTTAAGTTTCATTGGTAGATTGAGTATTTAGAGAATTAGTTGGTTTTAGTCGAGGAAAACGAGCCAGACGGCCACGATCAGCAGAGCGAAAGCCGCGAAGTGGTTCCAGTGGAGAGCCTCACCTTTGAAAAATACGATGGTGAAGATGGTGAAAATCAGAAGGGTGATTGCCTCCTGGATGACTTTCAGCTGCATCAGCGTGAAGGGGCCGCCGTGACCGGTATATCCCATTCGGTTCGCGGGTACCTGAAAGGCATATTCGGCAAGCGCGATGCCCCAGGAGATGAGGATGACGACATAGAGCGGAGTGTTCGAGGTGATGATACCCGCATCGCGCATCTTCAGGTGGCCATACCAGGCGAAGGTCATGAAAATGTTTGAAACCACAAGCATGGCGATTGTAATGAGTCCGGTCATTTCTTTTGATTCATTGTTAGAAGTTTATCCATTATGTTTCGGTTGTTCGACAGCCGCGGGACCTTTCGTTGGCCACCGAGCTTGCCGGTGAGTGCGAGCCACTCGTCAAACAGACCGTGGCGTGCCGTCACGATCGACAGCCGGTCGAGGAATATCGACCCTTCGCGTTTGGCCTGATAATCGGAGTTGACATCGCGCAGAGCTTTATCGAGGATTTCGGCAAACGCCTCTGTGTCGGCCGGTGCGACGGCCCATTCGATCATCCACTCGTGGCGTCCGTGGTGACCTCCTTCGGCAAAAACGGGGGCGACCGTGTAGTTTTCAACACGAGCCCCGGTTGCTTCCGATGCCACGCGGACCGCGCGATCGGTGTTGTGGACCATCACTTCCTCGCCAAATGCGTTGATGAAGTGCTTCGTCCGGCCGGCGATGGTGATTCTGAGCGGATCGGCCGATTCGATGCGGACAGTGTCACCTATCGGGTAGCGCCACAATCCGTTGGGAGCCGTGATCACGAGGCTGTAGACCTTTCCGGGTTCGATCTGCCACGCGGCCAGAGCATCGGGCCACGGCTCGTCGGCCTGATCGAGAGGAACGAACTCATAGAAAACCCCGGTGTCGAGAAGCATCAGCATCGCGCCCGGTTCGCGGCGGTCCTGGACGGCGAAGAACCCTTCGCTGGCGTTGTAGGTTTCCTGATAGCGCATTGGCTTTGACGGGTCGGTCAATTCGCGGTATCGCTGTCTGTAGGGTTCCATCGAGATTCCCCCGTGGAAAAACACTTCCAGATTGGGCCAGACCTCGTGGATGTTCGAGGCGCCCCGGTCGCGCATAACCTCGGTAATGACGGTCATGAACCACGAAGGTACACCCGAGATGTTCGTCACGTCTGCATCGCGCGAGGCTTTGACAAGTTCGGGCAATTTGATTCGCCAGTCCTCGATCAGGGCAGTTTTTTTCGACGGCACCCGGACGAGATTGACCAACGGGTTTATTGCGTCTATGAGGTTCGCCGACAGATCCCCGACCTTCACCCCTTCGGGCAGATTCAGTTCGTTGGCGAACGACCCGCCGAGAATGAACCCTTTTCCGGCAAACATCCGGCTGTCGGGATAGAGACTCAGGTAGTGAGCCACGGCATCGGTTGCGCCCGGATAATGGTTGAGTTTTAGCGAATCGTCGGTCACGGGAATATACTTGCTCTTTCCGTCCGATGTGCCCGACGACTGGGCGAAACGACGGCACCCTCCGCGCCAGAGGACATCGCGTTTGCCGTTCACCATCGCCATGACGGCCTCGCGGATGGCCGGGTAGGGCGTCACCGGCACGGTCCTTTTCCAGGTTTCGTAATCTTCAGTCCGGACAATCGGCAATCCTTCGCGCGCTATTTCCATCCGTCCGAAGGCCGTCTTTTCACCGACTCCGGTCAGAAATCCGAGCACACCGAGTTGGGTCCGGGCGATATTGTCACCGGTCCACGAGCGAGCCGCTTTTACGCGCCGCGACATCAGTCTGCGTGCCAAAGGAGTGAAATTTAGCATATTCGCGCTCTTGAAATAGTTTCAGTGCAAAGTTACGCAAAAAAA
>CAYVXC010000163.1:0-4336 GCA_964454925.1 uncultured Bacteroides sp. | reverse complement strand
TGAGGGGTGATTTTGAAATCAGCCATAATTTTGTTAATTTTGTAACCCCAAAATGAATTAATACTTAGAATATGGCTACCGATAAAGACGATATAACCACCCCTATTACGCCCCGAGTAACATCCAAGCCTACGACAGGAGCTCTCGGCGAGAAAATCAATAACCTCCATAATGACCGTCGAGAGGAAATTCATCAGCGTGAGGGACGAGGAAACTCCGGCCACCGGGGGAAAGGATATACGGCTCTCATTGTGATAATTGTGGTGCTCGTTCTGGCTCTTCTCGGACTGGGCGCATGGGTTTTCTTTGGATCCCAAGAACAGGGTCAGCAATCAACCCAGGAAGAGACTGCTGAAGAAAATACTGAACTGATAGAGGCACAAAAACAGCTCATGGTGAGTGAGATGGAAAATCTCAATCGTGAATTTGAGGCATACGAGGCAAGTCAGCGAGACCTGATTGTTCAGGATTCAGTCAAGGTGCGTCTTGAAGAAAAGTATCAGAAAGCCAAGAATCAGGTCGAGCAACTTCAGCGTGAACTTCGGGACGCGAAAAACAAGAGTGCGGCCGAGATTAAGGCCCTTAACGATCAGATCAAGGTTCTTCGAGAACTTTTGAAACAATATCTCGAAGAGATTGACCGGCTGAACAAGGAGAATGAGGCCCTTCGTAATGAAAATGCAGATCTCAAGAATCAGAATCAGAACCTTTCTTCTCAAGTTTCTATCACCCGACAGGAGAATCAGGTCCTCAATGAGCGAATGACCCTTGCTGAAAAACTCAATGTGACCGGCGTAAGCCTCACGATGCTCAATAAGAAGGACAAGAACGAGAAAAAGCTTAAAAATGCTAAAAAGCTTGTCGTTACCTTCACTATTCCTCAGAACAACTCGACACCCGTCGGGACGAAGACATTCTATGTAAGAATTACTTCTCCCGAAGGTCAATTGCTCGACGGCGGTGGTTCGTTTCCGTTTGAGGGCGTGACAGTACAGGCCTCGGCGCGCCGGAACATTGACTATGGGGGCGAAGAAATTGCAGGAATCCCCATTTATTACGATGTCCGGAATGTTTTAAATCCGGGTCCTTATACGGTTGAACTATTCACCGACGGGTACAGGATTTTCAGCCGTCAATTTGAACTGAAATAAAATTGCTTATGACGCCGGCCGATATTTGGACCTACCTTTATGACCAGGTCAACTCTATTGAGGTGACGACCGTGTCCTCGCTCTATAAACTTGTGCTCAGTCTCATTTTCGGGAGTATTATCGGCTTCGAACGCAAACGAAAAGGACAGACTGCCGGCATCAGGACATTCGCTCTGATCTCTATGGGCGCGACTCTCGCTATGATCCTGTCTATTTATGTGCCTCAGGAATATATGGGCCTGAAAAACGGTGACCCGGGTCGAATTGCCGCCCAGGTAATAACAGGTATCGGTTTCCTTGGCGCCGGTGCAATAATTCAGATGAAGGGTTCGGTCAGGGGACTGACAACGGCTGCCGGCATCTGGATGATGGCGGCCATTGGAATGGCAGTCGGTGTCGGAATGTATTGGATTGCTTTCTGCGCCACACTTCTGATACTCTTTATCCTTCTTTGGCTTGAGCGTTTCGAGCATAAAATCAATGTCGGAGCGGATGCCCGCATCATCGGTCTGCGTCTCGGTGAGATTGTTGAGGATATTGCCCGATACCGTGAGGTGCTCAGGCGTCACGATGTAATTCTTCAGAACTATTACGTCGACTATGACTATGACAATTCTACGACTGTGCTCAATCTCGTCGTCTTGTTGCCCGAGTCAGTTGACAAAATCCGACTTTTTCAGCAGTTGCGCGGTCTTTTCGATACCCGTGCTATCAAGCTTTCTACTCAAATCAGTTTTTAATCATTCATCGCATAAGTTTCCCGATTAATGGAAATCGAAGGACTAATTCAGGATCTTGCCTTTATACTGTTGCTCGGAGCCGTAGTGACAGTCCTCTTCAAATGGATAAAACAGCCGGTCGTACTTGGATATATCGTTGCCGGCTTTCTTGCCAGCCCACATTTTGAATATCTTCCGTCAGTAACGACAGAGGCCAATATTGACTTCTGGGCAGAAATCGGTATCATTGTTCTCTTATTCTCACTCGGACTCGAATTCAGTTTCAAGAAACTGGTCAATACCGGCGCGTCAGCCGTTGTGACCGCCCTGATCATCGTTGCCGGGATGATGGGAGCCGGATTTGCGCTCGGTAAGATAATGGCCTTTTCGACGATAAACAGTCTTTTCCTTGGCGGAATGTTGTCAATGTCATCGACTACAATCATTATCAAAGCGTTTACCGATCTGGGTTTACGTCAGAAGAAGTTCGCGTCGATGGTTCTCGCCGTGCTCATTGTCGAGGATCTGTTCGCTGTCGTTATGATGGTTGTCCTGTCTTCGATAGCTGTCAAAGATGGAGTCGAGGGTAGCGAGCTGTTGTACAGCGTGGCCAAACTGGTATTCTTCCTGATGATATGGTTTCTCGTCGGTGTTTATCTCCTTCCATCGGTTTTCAACAAAACCCGGCGTTTTCTCAACGACGAGACATTGTTGGTCGTTTCTATGGGGCTATGTCTTGGAATGGCTGTCTTTTCGGTTTTCTGCGGTTTCTCACTTGCACTCGGCGCGTTTGTCATGGGCTCGATTCTCGCGGGTACCAGTATAGCCGAGCGGATTGAGCATGTCGTAACTCCGGTTAAAGACCTCTTCGGAGCAGTGTTCTTCATTTCTGTCGGGATGATGGTTCAGCCTCAGATTATAGTGCAATATTGGCCGATGATTCTCATACTTTCTGTAACCGTTATCGTCGGGATGATAATTTTCGGAACATTCGGTATGCTGGTTACCGGTCAGACCTTGCGAGTCGCCGTTCAGTCCGGTTTTTCATTAACCCAGATTGGTGAATTTGCCTTCATCATTGCTACTCTCGGTATGAATCTCGGAGTCCTCGATGCATCGATCTATCCTATTGTAGTCGCTGTTTCCGTCCTGACTACTTTCACGACACCTTATTTCATAAAGATGTCGAATCCAGTCTATGAATGGCTCGAACGGCATCTTCCCCGGAACCTTCGG
Source organism: uncultured Bacteroides sp. (assembly GCA_964454925.1). Classification (GTDB taxonomy): domain Bacteria; phylum Bacteroidota; class Bacteroidia; order Bacteroidales; family Muribaculaceae; genus CAG-873. Next base: position 1,230 of record CAYVXC010000163.1, on the reverse strand, counting down.
TTCCTCATTACCCGTTATCAGACAGATACGACCAAAGAAAAAGCGTCAGGAAAAGCCTGGAAACAGTCTCTTGGACGAGGAATATGGCGGACGCTGCTCTATTCTGTCGTTTTGATTGCCATCGTGGTTGTTGCCCGTGGTTATCTGCTTGATTGGATAGGCGCTTTGTTGCCGGGTTGGAATCGTCTTATCGCCACGGTCATCACACTCGTTGTAATGTCACCGTTCCTGGTCGCACTCATTCAGCCGATGGCTCGACTTATCTCAGTCAGAAAAAGTAAGAGCGATTCTAAAGCTCCGGCTAATGTGGGGTCGGTAATAGTGGCAATTTTCAGCTTTATTATTGCCCTTGTTTTTGTGATAAATATTGTCACATGGTGCTACTCGATGACATGGGGTTTCAGTCTCGCCATTGCCGCAATCCTTTTGGCTGTCTTGCTTTTCTCACGCCGCGTCCGTTTGCAGATGGGTAGCATTGAAAATCGCTTCATGGAGAATCTCAACGAGCGAGACCTTCGTCGAACGGGTAAGAATAACAACATTGTCAGTGATCTCCATCTGGCCTACTTGACAGTGGGTGCCGGATGTGATTTTGTCGGAGAACGGCTTAAGAATACTAACCTTCGTACACGCTTCGGGGTAAATCTTGTGTCGGTTCAACGTGGGTCGGACGTGTATTTCATCCCGGGGGGCGAGATGAGGATTTATCCCGGCGATATCATCGGTGTCATCGGTAACGATGAACAGCTGGAGAGCCTGACACCGGTTGTGGAGGCTTCGGCTGTTGCACAGACGGCAATTCAGAATCCCGATGATTTCCAGCTTTTCAATGTCTTGTTGACTGACGGTCACGAATTGATCGGCAAAACACCAAGAACCGCTCATCTCCGCGAACGCTTCGATTCAATCGTTGTGGCTGTTCAGCGTGATGACGAATTCATCGACCAGGATCCCGATTGTCTTTTCCGTGAAGGAGACCTTGTCTGGCTCGTGGGAGACCGTCGCCGCCTAAAGGCATAACCGCTATCTCATTTTGAAGCAGCGGCTTTCGATTGAATATACGCTGACTTCTCTCGTATTTTAGAAATTCCTTTGCAATAAGATATTAAATGCTCCGCGTCGGTAAAGGCGCGGGGCATTTAATATTATTGAACTGGAATTTTTTAGTCTTCGGTGTTCTTTTCGGCGTATTCTTTGAGAAGTTTCTCCTGAACGTCGCCGGGAACGAGT
>CAYVXC010000162.1:0-4399 GCA_964454925.1 uncultured Bacteroides sp. | reverse complement strand
TGTAATTGATTGCCGTCTTGCCATAGGCTTCGAGATGGAACGGGTCGATCATATTGACGTCGTTGAGGTCGGCGGTGGCGGCCTCGTAGGCTATGTTGACGGGGTGTTTCAACGGGAGGCTCCAGACGGGGAATGTCTCGAATTTGGCATATCCGGCTTCGATTCCGCGTTTGTGTTCGTTGTAGAGCTGGCTGAGACAGACGGCCATTTTGCCGCTTCCGGGGCCGGGGGCGGTGACGATGACCAGAGGACGAGAGGTCTCGACATAGTCGTTGCGGCCGAAACCGTCTTCCGAGTCAATCAGACCGACGTTTGTGGGATAGCCCTCGATTGTGTAGTGATAGTAGGTCGTGATTCCGAGGCGTTCGAGACGCTGACGGAAAGCGTCGGCGCTACTTTGGCCGTTATAGTGGGTGATGACTACCGAGCCGACAAGAAAACCGCGGTTGATGAATTCGTCGCGCAGTCGGAGAACGTCCATGTCATAGGTGATTCCGAGGTCGTTCCTGATTTTGTTTTTCTCGATGTCGATTGCACTGATGACGATGACGATTTCGGCCTGGTCGCTGAGCTGACTGAGCATTTTCAGTTTGCTGTCGGGTTCGAATCCCGGCAAGACGCGGCTCGCGTGGTAATCGTCGAAAAGTTTGCCACCCAGCTCGAGGTAGAGCTTGTTTCCGAACTTGGCGATACGCTCCTTGATGTGTTCGGACTGAATCTTCAGATATTTTTCGTTGTTGAATCCGTGTTTCATAACGGATGACAAAGTTAATAAAAATTCCTTAATCGGACAAGTCGATGGCGAATCTATAAAAAAGAAACGGGCCGTTGGGACGGTCCGTTTAGAGCTTATAGTATATTTTTCAGTAGGTTGGTTTATCAGTGTTGTGTATATAATGCCACGTCACGTGGTTGACGAAATGATTTCTAAGATTGTTAGTGTTGCAGCTTTTTTTGGCTGAGAGTCAGTCAGCAGGCGATGGGAGCGCGGAAAATGTTTTTTACGCGGTCGCTGAAGGTCGGTTCGATTTCCTTGATGTCGATGGCGACTTTCGAGTTCTTCCGGTTCAGGAAAATGATCGACGAGTGGAGAACGATGGCTACCCATTCTTCGAAGGGAACGATCGCGTTGACGCGGTTCAGGGGAATGCTGTGGAAGGGAGAGGCGGGATCGATTGAACCGATTTCGAGTTCTTCGGTGTCGGGGTCGATCATGAGGTTATGGTGAAGGGCGGTGTCGTCAAAGAGGAGAGCGATATTGAGGTCGTCGACTGATTTGGGAGCTTTTTTGAAAGTTCTGTAAACTTCACGGATGGTGTCGCGGGTAATCATTTCGGAGTGTTTTTTGTAGTGGTTGAAAAATGAGGTAAAAATTATTTTGTCAGAACCGGCGTCTTGTTTACTGGAATATTTCAGAGGTGTTGGTCAGGTGGTCGCGCCGTTGGTTGGTTCGTAGTTAATAACCGCCGAGAACGGAGTTGGTTCGCGAAAAAATCCTTAAAAAAGTAATTGTCTTGAAATTTTCACAGCTTTGTAACTTTTTGCTGATTTTGTAACAAAAAGCGAGAGTGTCGCGGATTGATCCGGGACACTCTCGTGAATGAGTTTAAGATTGTCAGTGTCAGGCCAGGAAGCCGAGAAGGACACCGGCGGCGACAGCCGAACCGATCACACCGGCCACGTTGGGACCCATGGCGTGCATCAGCAGGTAGTTCTGGGGGTCGTATTCCAGGCCGAGGTTGTTCGAGATGCGGGCAGACATGGGAACGGCCGATACACCGGCGTTACCGATGAGCGGGTTGATTTTCTTAGACTTCGGCAGGAACAGGTTGAACAGCTTGACGAAGAGTACACCCGAGCTCGAGGCGATGATGAACGCCATGAAGCCGAGGAAGAAAATGAAGATTGTCTGAGGTGTCAGGAACTGAGAAGCCTGGGTCGAAGCACCGACGGTCATGCCGAGAAGGATGGTGACGATGTCGGTCAGGGCGTTGCTGGCGGTCTTGGCGAGACGGGTTGTGACGCCACACTCGCGGAGGAGGTTACCGAAGAACAACATTCCGAGCAGGGGAAGACCCGAGGGAACGACGAAACAGGTCAGAAGCATACCGACAATCGGGAAAATAATCTTTTCGTTCTGAGAGACGGCGCGGGCGGGTTTCATTCGGATGAGGCGTTCTTTCTTGGTGGTGAACAGGCGCATGATCGGCGGCTGGATCACAGGCACGAGGGCCATGTATGAATAGGCCGACACAGCGATTGCACCCATCAGGTTGGGAGCCAGTTTCGACGAAAGGAAGATAGCGGTCGGACCGTCAGCACCACCGATGATGGCGATTGCACCGGCCTGGTCGGGAGCGAATCCGATAGCGAGAGCTACCATGTAGGCACCGAAGATACCGAACTGGGCGGCCGCTCCGATGAGCATCAGTTTAGGATTGGCGATCAGAGCCGAGAAGTCGGTCATCGCACCGATTCCGAGGAAGATCAGGGGCGGGTACCAGCCGGCGCTAACGCCGTTGTAGAGAATATTGAGGACGGAACCTTCTTCATAGATGCCGATTTCGAGACCGGCCTCGGTATTGAAGGGCACGTTACCGATCAGGATACCGAACCCGATCGGAACCAGGAGCATAGGCTCGAAGTTTTTCTTAATAGCCAGCCAGATGAAGAACAGACCGACAGCGAGCATCACAAAGTTGCCGAATTCGGCATTAGCGAAACCGGTCAGTTCCCAGAAGCGCTGGAGATTGCTTGTTAAAAATTCACCGAACATTTTTTGATGATTGGTTAGTCAGTAAAAATTGTTGATTTGGTGATAGTGAAAAACACTATTTCCCGGATCGCTTATTCGATAGTGATGAGAACGGCGCCTTCGAGAACGGCGTCGCCGGGATTGACGGCGATAGCGGCGATCCTACCGTCGCGGCCGGCGTGAATAGCATTTTCCATCTTCATTGCTTCGAGAACCAGAACGGTGTCGGCGGCTTTGACGGCGTCGCCGACTTTCACGGGGATAGTCAGCACGGTGCCGGGCAGCGGAGCCTTGACCTGGAAACCGCCTGTGGGAGCGGGAGCGGCTTTCTGAACGACTTTTTCGCCGGTGGCGGTGCGGGGAGCCGCAGCGGGACGGGGAGCCGCAACCTTGACAGCTTCGGGTTTCTTCTCGAGTTCTACTTTATAGGGGGTACCGTTGACTTCAACCTGAACGAAGTTGTTATCGTCAACGTCTCCAACGGCTACTTTGTAAACGTTACCGTTGATTTTGTACTTATATTCTTTCATTGGATTTGTTTTCTGAAAAGTTGATATTAAAAGACGTGTTGAAGAAAACGGTTAGCGGCGGGGAATTTCGCGGAGTCCGTAGATCTTGGAACTCCAGGGCGAATAGGCGCGACGCATCTTCTTGACGGTCAGGATAAAGCTTTCGTTGTCGTGGGCGTTGAAGTGCTCGTGGAGAGCCATTACGACGGCCGCAACTTCTTCGCCTGAATCGTGGTCGTCGTCAGACATGGTGGTGACGTCGACACCGGTGGCGGCTGCTTTCTTGGCGCGGTGGGACTGTTTGCTGATCGAGCCGAGTCCATAGAAGCAGAGACAGAGGATTGCCAGAGCGCTGAAGACGATACTCATGGCCATGATGGTCATGGCGAAACCGTTGGCGTCGCGTTCGGCGAACTGACGGATGCGGGGGTTCTCGTCTTTGATGATGTTGGCGCTTCCGGGAGTGATGTAGTCGTGATCGGTCAGGCCGGTGCGGACTTCCCATTCGTCACCGCCGTCGGCTTTGCGGGCATACGACGCACCTAGGGGAAGGTCGGCGGGAATCGTGACTTCGTCGATAAGAGTCTGACCGTCGGCGTCATAGATACCGATCCAGTTTTCCTGACCGGGAACCAGGTAGAAGCTGGTGTGGAAGGTGCCGCGGGCGGGGAGACTGTCAGCCCAGAAAATAACGTGCTGGCGTTTGGCGATCAATGTTTTTTCGTCGCCGAGGGGCACAGGATATTTGGTTTTGTTGTCGGGGTCGTTGGTGAGGTAGACACTCGAAATGTTCAGCGGCGAGAAGTTGGCGTTGAAAAGTTCGATCCAGGCGCCGTGGTTGCCATATTCGTCAACCACGCTCTCGTTGCCGGTGATGAGGACCTCGTTGATTTTCAATGCCTTTCGGTCGTGGGCGAAACCGACAACCGCACAAGCCATCAAAAACATGACCACCATTGAAAGATGTTTTTTCATATCCGTGGGGATTATTGGTTATTTTTGGATGGTTATCACCCGGTCCCGCCGACGGCGCGCGGCCGGCGGCGGAGTCGGGCAGGCATTGGTTTTACAGAGGTATATTGCCGTGTTTCTTGGCGGGGTTGGTGACCTTCTTGGTCTGGAGCTGCTGAAGAGC
>CAYVXC010000161.1:1826-4411 GCA_964454925.1 uncultured Bacteroides sp. | reverse complement strand
GTCCCGCCGAAATCTCGAACAATCCCGAAGTTATCCGCCGACTCGGCGTCATCGCCATGAACACGGCCCTCGAAGCCGACATCTTCGGCGGCATCAACTCGACCCACGTTCTGGGGACCAAGATGATGAACGGTATCGGTGGTTCGGGCGACTTCACCCGCAACGCCTACATTTCGATTTTCTCTTGTCCGTCGGTCACCAAGGGCGGTCTGATTTCGAACATCGTCCCGATGGTCGCTCACTGTGACCACTCGGAACACTCGGTCGATGTCCTCGTAACCGACCAGGGCGTCGCCGACCTCCGTCACCTCGACCCGGTCGAACGCGCTCACGCCATCATCGACAACTGTGCTCACCCCGACTATCGCCCGCTTCTCCGCGAATATCTGAAAATCGGTCGCGGAGGTCAGACTCCCCACGTTCTGGAAGCCGCGTTTGCATTCCACAACGCCTTCAACGAAACCGGCGATATGCGTAACGCCGATTTCTCGCGCTACATGAAATAACCGCGCCCTCAGGTCCTTAAGGCCGGTGCAGAACTACCATGAAGCCAGAAAATCGGTTTCGCTGTAGGGACGCACGGTTCGTGCGTCCACTGTTAATCAAACGTTTACAATCGGACGCACGAGCTGTGCGTCCCTACTTTTCGCCGAGTCTGCAACACCCCTTTCGCTGAAAATAAGTTTTATAAATCGTATAATTCCTATAAATAGATGGAGAGTAAGTTTTCTCAGACTTTTGTTCTGACGGCGGGCGAAACCGACGCAAACGGCCGGATTCCGCCGACCCTCGTGGTCGAGCGGATGATCGAGGTCGCCACGCTTCACGCGAACAATCTCGGAATCGGTTACCGCCGGCTGATGGAGGACAATCTGGCCTGGGTTCTCTCGCGGATAGCCTACTCTTTAGACCGCTCGCCGCGAATCAACGAGACCTACACCCTGACGACATGGATCGAAAGCTGGAACCGTTTGTTCTCGAACCGTTGTTTCGCGTTTACGGACGGAGAAGGAAAGGTTATCGGCGGAGGGCGGTCGGTATGGGCCGCCATCGACATAACCGCCCGGACAGCGGCCGACCTGAGCGAGATAGCGCTCATCGCCCCGGCTGATCCTGACGCTGTCTGTCCGATGGCTCCATCACCGCGACTGAGACCGATCGCTCAGGAAACCGCCGACCGCATCGAGCACTATACATTCACATATAGCGACCTCGACTTCAACCGCCATGTCAACTCGGCCCGATACATCGCGCGTATTCTCGACCTCTGGCCGCTTGAGCGCTATGACCGGGAGAGAATAGCGTCGCTCGACATCGCGTATCACCACGAGTGCCGATATGGCCAGACGGCCGACCTGCTCGTCAAGACTGACGACGGGCAGACTGACCGCGTGGACATTGTCTGCGAGGGTCAGCGCGCCGTGGCGGCCAAACTGACGTGGCAACCAACTGAAAACGACAAAGAATGATGAAAAATCTGACAGACATATTTCCCGACGGAACCTATTTCGTCAGCGGGATAGACACCGATGCCGGCAAAACCTACGCCACGGCATGGCTGACACGCCGGCTCCTCGACACCGGCAAATCCGTTGTCACACAAAAATTCATCCAGACCGGCAACACCGGTTCGAGCGAGGACATCGAGGCTCACCGGCGGCTTTCGGGCACAGGTCCGCTCGAAGCCGACGCCGAAGGCCTGACGGCGCCCATAATTCTGACCTATCCGGCATCGGCCCAACTGGCCGCCCGCGTCGACAACGTGACCATCGATCTCGGTCTGATCGACCGTGCCCGCGAAGAACTCGGACGGCGATTTGACATCGTGCTTACCGAAGGGGCCGGGGGATTGATGGTTCCGATAACCGACACTTTTTTTGCGGTTGATTATGCGGTTACGCGCGGACTGCCGATCATTCTGGTCACCAACAGCCGGCTGGGATCGATCAACCATACCGTTCTCTCGCTCGAAGCCATCAAGGCACGCCGGCTAAGGCTCGCAGCGGTCCTTTACAATACATATTTCGACCGCGACCCGGTCATAGCACCCGACACGCGTGGATTCATAGAACGGTATGTCGAACGGAACTTCCCGGACACACCGATTCTCGACGTTCCCCCGATGTGAGGGAAGGTCGAGTAAGCGGCAGACAAAAGTCAGTGGAATCAGGGCGGAGACGACGGTTTACATGGCGACCTTTTCGGCGACCATGACGGCGTTTTCGTCCTGTTCAATTACTTTTTCAACGGCTTCGTCAGAGGCCTCATCAAGTTTTTCAGCGACTTCCTGGGCACGGTCGATATATTCGCTGTTGGCAATGCCTTCCTCGCCATAAGCGGCTTCTTTCAAAACCTCACCGGTTTCGGTGGCATCTTTCTCTTCTGCTTTCGTCGAACACGAAGACATCCCTATCAAGGCCGCAACGGCTACCATTCCAAAAATATACTTTTTCATTTTGCCTTTCAAAAATAGTTATACTTAGCTGAATTGACTGTGGTCCGCCGTGAGGACGCGACAGGGCCTTTTCCGTCAATAGTTCCAACACCCCGGATAAAAAAAAGTTCACGGCGGGCGAAGATTTTTT
>CAYVXC010000161.1:0-1726 GCA_964454925.1 uncultured Bacteroides sp. | reverse complement strand
AGCGGCAAGGGATGACGCGGTCGTTCCGAGCCGTATAACCGATATTATTACAGAAAACAATCAATGAACGCCCAAGTTTCCAACCGAGTAGCTTCACTGGCCGTAAGCCAGACGCTCGCCATGTCGCAGAAGAGCGGCGAACTGCGCGCCGCCGGCATCGATGTAATCAATCTTTCGGTCGGCGAACCCGATTTCAACACCCCCGACCATATCAAAGAGGCGGCCAAACGCGCCATCGACGAGAATTACAGCCGATATAGTCCCGTTCCGGGTTATCTGTCACTGCGCGAAGCCATCGCCGACAAACTGGCAAAGGAAAACGGCCTGACTTTCAAACCGACCCAGATCATCGTGGGTAACGGAGCAAAACAGGCTTTGTGCAACGTGATTCTGACTCTCGTAAATCCCGGCGATGAAATTATCATCCCTACTCCGGCATGGGTGAGCTATGTCGAGATGGTGAAACTTGCCGAGGGCAAGGTTGTGGAGGTTCCTTCGACCATCGAGGCCGACTTCAAGATGACACCCGAAAAGCTTGAGGCTGCGATCACGGACCGCACACGCGCCGTGCTGATCTGTTCGCCTTCGAATCCGACAGGCTCGGTCTACTCGCGCGACGAACTGGCCGCTCTGGTCGAGGTTCTCGAAAAACATCCCGACATCGTCATAATTGCCGACGAAATCTATGAACATATCATTTTTGACGGTCAATTCACCTCGTTGGCATCGTTTCCCGCGATAGCCGACCGGACGGTGGTTATCAACGGTGTCTCAAAGGCATACGCCATGACGGGTTGGCGAATCGGTTATTGCGCTTGTCCGGAATGGCTGGCAAAGGGGGTCTCGAAACTCCAGAGCCAATATACCTCGGGCGCGTCATCGATCGCCCAGAAAGCCGCCGAAGCGGCCTATCGCGGACCTCAGGAGTGTGTCGAGGAGATGAGAGCGGCCTTTGAACGCCGCCGTGACCTGGTGGTCGAACTGGCCTCACAGATTCCCGGGTTCAAAGTCAACCGCCCCGAAGGCGCGTTCTATCTCTTCCCCGAGGTGAGCGCTGTTCTCGGAAAACGTTTCGGCGACCGGGTCATCGAGACTTCGGGCGACCTGGCGATGTATCTCCTCGACGAGGCCCATGTTGCGACCGTCGACGGCGCGGCCTTCTGTGCCCCGGGCTATATCCGTTTCAGCTATGCGACCGACGAAGACTCGATCCGCGAGGCCATGGCCCGAATCAAAAAAGCGGTCGAAGCGCTTGGATGACAAAAACCTGAATAAGTTTAAAAATATCATATAAGTTTTTATAAACCAATGGACTTTATAAAAGAACTGACATGGCGCGGGATGATCCACCAGATGATGCCCGGCGTCGAAGACCAACTCAATAAAGAAATGACAACGGCCTATCTCGGAATCGACCCGACGGCCGACTCACTACATATCGGTCACCTCGTCGGGGTGATGATGCTCAAGCACCTTCAGCGGTCGGGTCACCGTCCGATCGCCTTGGTCGGAGGAGCCACGGGAATGATCGGCGACCCCTCGATGAAAAGCCAGGAACGCAAACTCATCGACGAGGAAACCCTTCGCCACAACCAGGAGGCGATCAAAGCCCAGCTGTCGAAATTCCTTGATTTTGACAGCGACGCCCCCAACGCGGCCATCATGGTGAATAACTATGACTGGATGAAGAATTTCGGATTTCTTGAATTCATCCGCGACATCGGCA
>CAYVXC010000160.1:0-4418 GCA_964454925.1 uncultured Bacteroides sp. | reverse complement strand
TGAGCACCAGGGCCCAGGTCAGCAGCGAGCAGCCCATGAAGGTTGCGCCCTGGAACTGGGCGAGAACGCCGAGGGCGGAGTCGGTCGACACGGCCCAGCTTGCGCCCTCCTGGATGGAGGTGAAGTCGGTGAAGTTAAACGTTCCGGTGTAGTAGCTGAGAATCAGGATACCGAGCAGGAAGCCGAGGTCGGCGAAGCGGGTAACGATGAATGCTTTCTTAGACGCCGACACAGCTGAATGGCGTGTGTAGTAGAAACCGATGAGGAGGTAGGACGATGCACCTACAAGTTCCCAGAAGATGTACATCTGGAAGATGTTGGTTGCGACAACCAGACCGAGCATCGAGAAGCTGAACAGCGAGAGGAACGCGTAGTAGCGCTGGAATCCTTTCTCGCCTTCCATATATCCGCGGCTGTAAAGGTGGACGCAGAATGAAATCGTAGTGATGACGATGAGCATCAGAGCCGAGATCGGATCGAGCAGGAAGCCCATGTCGATATGGAGCCAGTTGGTGAACTGAAGCCATGTCTGATTGAAGACGACATACTGGAGACGTTCGCCATCGGCGGCGATGAAGTCGGGCGAGCCGCTGAAGTAGTAGGTGAACGCCACGATATAGGACAGCGTCAGAGTCGTGCCCATACCGAGGGTACCGAGCCATCCCGCCACGCGGTGGCTCATCTTGTTGCCAAGCAGCCCCAGAAGCAGGAACATGCCCAGGGGAATGGCAAGGATTAGAATAGGAAGGGTAATTTCCATAATCGTTGAGTGCGTTAGAATTTCATTTCGTCAAGCGAGCTGACGTCGATGTTCTTGACGGCTCGGTAGATGTTAATAATGATAGCGATTGCAAGGGCTGTTTCGGCGGCGGCGATGGCGATGGCGAACAGCGAGAAGATCATACCTTCCATCTGACCCGGGAACAGGAAGCGGTTGAAGACGGCGAAATTGACGTCGACCGAGTTCAGCATCAGTTCGAGCGAGATGAGGATGGCGATCATGTTTTTTCGGGTGATGAAGCCATACACGCCGACACAGAACATGATCAAGCTCGGAATCAGGTAGTAAATTGCGGTGATTTCCATTTTTGATTGGTCTTTAAGTCTTTTATTCTGTTAGTGACGTGGTGGCTATTAACGTTTACGGGCAATAACCACACCACCGATGATGCATGCCAGCAGCAGAACGCTGACAGCTTCGAAGGGGAGCAGATAATGACCGGCTTCGGTTCCCATCATGGCGGCGCCGATCTGTTTCATGGTCGGGTCGGCCGATTCGGGAGCGGCGAGGAAAAACTCACAGCGGGTGATGAGCGCGTAGCCGGCGGCTACGAGCATTGCAATCGCGGCGATGAGCCCCATTCCACGCGATTTTGAGGCTAATTTCTCCGAGTTGTGACCGGGGTGAGAGGTCAACAGAATGGAGAATACGAAGAGGACGACGATACCGCCGGCGTAAACCGCAATCTGGACTGCACCGAGGAATTCATATCCGAGTTGGAAATAAAGTCCGGCACAGGCAAAAAGGGTAAACAGCAGATAAGTGGCCGCACGAAGGATCTTTCGCGAAGTCACGGCGAGTACCGAAAAGACCACCATCGAAAGAACGATGATGATGTACATGATGATACTTCCTACTGATTCCATATTTTGATTAGTTTTTTCGTTTTCGTGATGATTATTCGGCCGGTTTGTCGGCGACTTCGGCTTTGGCTTTAGCAGCGGCGGCAGCCTTTGCAGCGGCAGCGGCTTTAGCGGCGGCTATTTTCTCCTGTTGAGCCTTGAAAGCGGCGAGTTCTTCGGGAGTGGGTTCGGGTTCGGCCGGTTCTTCGCGGTCGTTGAGCTTCTTGACGAGTTTATCGCGTGTGAAGACGGCCTGTTCAAAATCGTTTACAAATTCGAGAGCATCGAACGGACAGGTGGTGACACAAAGGTCACAGAATGTACAGCTGCCCAGGTCGTAGATGTAGGTGTCGAGCTTTTTCTTTTTGCCTTTCCAGGTGTCGACCATTTTGGTCTCGATGACAATAGTCCCGTTGGGACAGTTTCGTTCGCAGGTGCCGCATGCGGTACATTTGCAACGGCCTTCGTCATCGTATTTCAGCTGGAGAAGAGCGCGGAATCGTTCGGGATATTTGTGCTCGGCGCGATTCTCGGGGTAACGTTCGGTAATCTTGGGGGTCACGAATTCTTTTCCGGTAACCTGCATACCCGCGAGGAGGCTTTTGATTCCGGACCCAAGCGACGTAAAGTATTCTTTTACACTACCCATTTTTGAATTGGATGATTTATATTATTGGTTTTACTTTTTATCGTTGTTTAAGAGTTGTCAGATCAGTCGCGCACCTGACCGCCGACTATGTCGAGGAGTTCGTTGGTGATTGACTGCTGACGGAGTTTGTTGTATTCGAGGTTGAGCTGTTCGAGGAGAGTCTTGGCGTTGTCGTTTGCCGACTGCATGGCCATGACGCGGGCAGCCTGTTCCGATGCGCGGTTTTCGGTAAAGATCTCCTGCATGGTGGACATCAGGAACATCGGCAGAACGGCGTTGAAAATCGAGTTCGGATCGGGTTCGAACAGATAGGGGCGACCGGTGACAGCTTTCTCGGAATCTGTGGCGAAGACTTCGGGCAGAACCGGCAGAAGCTGGCGCGCGGTGGGAATCTGTTTTCCGGCCGATTTGAAATGCATATAAAGGGCGTCGACGCGGTCAACGTGACCGGTTAGGAATTCGCTCTGAAGCGAGAGCATGAAGTCGTCGACCGGTTTCCCGTCTGATTTGGAATCGACGGTCTGGGCCTGATTGACTTCCACACCAAGAAGAACCGTAAGACGCGAAGCGACCTTATACATTTTTTTGCCGACGGCGACAATTTTTATGGCGGCTTCGGGAAGCTGCTGTTTGAGCTCTTTGACGCGTTCGACAAGATTTTTGAAGATATTTACATTATAAGCACCGCACAGTCCGTCGTCGGAACCCCAGACCACGAGAGTCAGCGATTTGATTTCGCGCGGGGTCACCAGCGGCGACGAAAAATCGGCGTCGGATGACAAGAGATTGGCCATGATGGTTTCAATCTGGCTCTTGAAAGGCACGAGGCGTTTGAGCGAGTTCTCGGCTTTGTGCATTTTTGCCGACGAAATCATCTTCATGGCTCCGGTAATTTTCTCGGACGAAGCGACCGATCCAATTCTGCCTTTTAATTCTCTTAGTGTTGCCATTTGCTGTTGGTGATAATGCTTTTTTATTCGTTATTGGCCGCAGGGGGCCGATTTTTTTCAGTAGGGATGTGGAGTGAGAGAAAACCGTCTTAGAACTGGCCGGCGATCTCAGCAGCTGCTTTGGTGAGCTTTTCGGTGACGTCGTCGGTCAGCTTACCCGATTTGATGACGGCGAGAACATCGTCGGCATGACGGGCGTGGAGAAGCTGGAGGAACTGTTTCTGGAACTCGGCGACTTTGTCGAGAGGAACGTTTTCAAGCAGTCCGTTGACACCACAGAAGATGACGGCCACCTGATCTTCGACAGCCCAGGGATGATACTGAGGCTGGATGAGAAGGCGTTCGTTCTTACGGCCTTTGTCGATCACGCGTGCGGTCACGGGGTCCATGTCACCGCCGAATTTGGTGAACGATTCGAGTTCGCGGAACTGAGCTTGGTCAATCTTCAGCGTACCGGCGACTTTCTTCATTGATTTGATCTGGGCGTTACCACCGACACGCGAAACGGAGATACCGACGTTGATGGCCGGACGGATACCGCGGTTGAAGAGGGCGGTTTCAAGGAAGATTTGGCCGTCAGTAATAGAAATTACGTTGGTCGGGATATATGCCGAAACGTCACCGGCCTGGGTTTCAATGATAGGAAGTGCCGTCAGAGAGCCACCGCCTTTAATGATCGGTTTAAGGGCTTCGGGAAGGTCATTCATTTTTGAAGCCACTTCCTGATTGTCGATAATCTTGGCGGCGCGTTCGAGCAGACGCGAGTGGAGATAGAAGATATCACCGGGATAAGCCTCACGACCCGAGGGACGTTTCAGAATGAGCGAAATTTCACGGTAAGCCACGGCCTGTTTCGACAGGTCATCATAAACGATAAGAGCATCACGACCAGTGTCGCGGATATATTCACCGATTGCAACGCCGGCGAAAGGCGAGTAATATCTCATTGAAGCCGAGTCAGAAGCTGTCGCGGCGACTACAACGGTGTAGTCGAGGGCACCGTGTTTACGGAGCGTTTCAACGAGAGCGGCGACTGACGATGCTTTCTGTCCGATGGCCACATAGATGCAGAACACGGGTTTGCCGGCTTCGTAGTTGGCGCGCTGGTTGATGATGGTATCGATGGCGATAGCAGTCTTACCGATCTGACGGTCGCCGATGATGAGCTCGCGCTGACCGCGGCCGATGGGCACCAT
>CAYVXC010000159.1:0-4424 GCA_964454925.1 uncultured Bacteroides sp. | reverse complement strand
GAAAAAACAGAGCGGACAACCCCGGGGTTGTCCGCTCTGTTTTTTATTCGGGAAGGCGGTTATTTGATGACGCCGTGTTTTTTGAATACTTTTTCGATTTTTTCGAGGGCAGTCGACACTTGTTCTTTCGTGTGGGTAGCCATCAACGAGAAGCGGATCAACGTATCCTGAGGAGCGACCGCGGGAGAAACGACAGGGTTAACGAAGATGCCTTCGTCGAAGAGATCGCGGGTGATGGCGAACGTCTTCATGTTGTCGCGGATATAGAGGGGAATGATGGGAGTGGAGGTATGACCGATTTCACATCCCATATTGCGGAATCCTTCGAGGGCGAAGTTGGTGATTTCCCAAAGATGTTCCTGACGTTCGGGTTCTTCGATCATGATGTCGATAGCTTTGAGAGCGGCCGCTGTCGAAGCCGGAGTGATCGAGGCGGTGAAGATATAACTGCGCGAGTGGTGACGGAGGAAATTGGTGATTTCCTTGTCGGTGGCAATAAAGCCGCCAAGCGAAGCAAACGATTTTGAGAATGTACCCATAATGAGGTCGACTTTGTCGGCAACGCCCTGAGCGTGGCAGACACCGCGTCCACCGGGGCCGAAAACACCGATGCCGTGGGCTTCGTCAATCATGATCGAAGCGTTGTATTTTTCGGCGAGCTCGGTCATCTTTCTAACGTCGGCAACGTCACCTTCCATTGAGAAGACACTGTCGGTGACGATGAGTTTCACCTTGTCGGGGTCGCATTTCTGGAGCTGCTTTTCGAGCGACTCCATATCGTTGTGTTTGTACTTGAGCTGCTGGGAGAAAGACAGGCGGCGTCCTTCAATGATCGATGCATGGTCCTGCTCGTCCCAAAGGATGTAGTCTTCGCGACCGGTCAGACACGACACGACACCGAGGTTGACTTCGAAACCGGTCGAGTAGATCATTACGTCTTCCTTGCCGATATATTCGGCGATACGCTGTTCGAGCTGTTTGTGGAGGTCAAGGGTACCGTTGAGGAACGGTGAACCTGCACAACCCGTGCCATACTTCTTGATAGCCTCGATAGCGGCTTCTTTGATACGCGGGTCACTGACGAGACCGGTATAACAGTTAGACCCGAACATCAAGACTTTCTTGCCGTTGATAATAACCTCGGGTTCCTGTTCCGACGAAATCGCGCGGAAATAGGGATAAACACCGGCGGCTTTGGCTTCCTGGGGCGCGGTGTACTTTGACAGTTTTTCCTGAAGTAACTTCATTAGAATTAGTTATTGTCGGATTGTTGTTGGCTGGTGGATAAAGATCGGTCCGCAAGACGAAACGTCTGCAATTTCATTATGTTTCTGACACATCGCCGTTTGGTGTGCGAATCAGAATGCAAAGATAGTATTTTTTCGTGTAACAGCCAACTTTAGATGAAAAAACTTGTTCCGGAACGTTAATAATCAATAATTAGGCGATGTTTCAGCCGTTCAGTTTGTTTTTAAAAAGGATAATTGTCTATCTTTGTATATAAGTTAACCCTACTTTATGACTAACATACTGACTAGTCTGCCTGCCCGCCAGGCGTCTAAATATGACACACGCGAAGCGTTCCGCTTCAAACCCACCCCGACATCAGACTGGAAAACCGAATCGTGGTCTGATTTTGCGACTCTAACCGATAATGTCGCCGCCTCTCTCGAACTCCTCGGGCTGAAAGAACAGGAAATGGTGGCCATTTTCTCGGCCAACCGTCCCGAAAGCCTCGCGGTTGACTTCGGAGCATACGCCAACCGAATCATCCCTGTCTCGCTCTATTCGACCTCAAGCGCCGACCAGGTAACCTATATCCTCAATGACTGCCGCGCACGGGCTGTTTTCGTCGGCGACCGCCGCCAGTATGACATCATCCGTTCGATAATCGATGACTGTGAATCGCTCGAACACATTATATTATATGATGCGGGCATCAAACCCGAGAAGAACGACAAAATCGCGATGAGCTGGCGGTCGTTCGTCAGCCTCGGCGCCGCCGCGGGCGAGATGTGCCGGGCCGAAGTCGAAGCGCGCCGCCGCCGCGCCCGCCCCGAAGACACCGCTACCCTGCTCTATACATCGGGAACGACCGGCGAGCCAAAGGGAGCGGTGCTTACCCATGCTAATTTCGATGCGGCCATGGAGATCCACCACGAACGTCTCGACATGCTCGACGACACCGACACTTCGATTTCGTTTCTCCCGCTGAGTCATATTTTTGAAAAGGCATGGACCTATTTCTGCCTCGATTCAGGCATCCGGGTCGCTATCAACGAAAATCCGAAAATCATCGCCGACGTGCTCCGCCAGGTCCGCCCGACGTGCCTTTGCAGCGTGCCCCGGTTTTGGGAAAAGGCCTATAATGCCGTTCAGGAAAAAATGGCGCGTCTCTCGTGGCTCAAAAAAGCGCTCTTCAACCGCGCCCTCAAGATTGCCGCGCGCCGGAATCTCCACTACCGGCGTCTCGGGTTGCCGGTCCCGAAATGGCTTGAGAAACGCTATCATTTCTACGACACACGGATTCTCGCGCCCATCCGACGCGCCATCGGCGTTGACCGCGCAAAACTTCTGCCAACCGCCGGAGCTCCTCTTTCACCAACCGTCACAGAGTTCTTTCTGTCCATAGGTATTCCTATCGTCATCGGTTATGGCCTCTCGGAAACAACGGCAACGGTTACATGTTATCCACAAATCGGCTATATCATCGGATCGGTCGGGACAGTCATGCCCCGGATCGAAGTTAAAATCGGCGAATATGGCGAGATCCTCGTCAAAGGGCCGACGGTTATGAGCCGATACTACAACAAACCGGCTGAAACCCACGATGCGTTTACCGACGACGGATGGTTCAGAACCGGCGACGCCGGATATTTCGACGAAGGGGGCGCCCTCGTCCTGACCGACCGCATCAAGGACCTCTTCAAGACCTCGAACGGAAAATATATAGCGCCCCAAGCCATTGAAAGTCTCCTGACCGAGGATCTGTTCATCGAACAGGCCGCCGTCATCGGCGACCAGCGCAAATATGTCACGGCAATCATCATCCCGGCGTTCAAAGCTCTCAAAGATTATGCACGGCGGAAAAAGATAGCGTTCCGCAATCTCGATGACCTCATCACCAACCGCGACATCCGACGGATGCTCGAACAACGGATCGAGAAAATCCAGGCCGGACTGCCGGGTTTCGAAAAAGTCAAACGCTTCACCCTCCTGCCCCGCGAATTCTCGATCGAGACCGGCGAACTGACCAACACACTCAAACTGCGCCGCCCGATCATCAACCGACTCTACGCCGACCAGATCGAGGCCATGTACGTCTGACCCCTCCGACCCGTATCATGGACAATACCGCAGTCGGAACGTTTTTCTAAACGTCCCCGACGTATTACGCTAACATTCAAACGCATAAAAGTCCATACAACCGCGCGGAGATTAGCATAAGAATGGCCAATAAACATGGCATGGGAGAAGAGCAACCGAGATGCGGAGCGTCTCTTTTCTCCCGTCACAGATATTGATACATGGTGAGGTATGAATCAAAAAGTTTATGATTCTTATGTCTCTTTTGTCTTCATCTCCGGCGCGCTTAAATTTCTACGTTATTGGCTGATTTTTTGACCGGCGGAGGACGCGGTCAGGAGCGCCGGGGCTGAAATAAAAGCTAAAAAGGTAGAAAAGATTGTTTTTTTTTATTAATTTTGCACGATAAAGGTGACGTGCGCCCATGCGGGTGCGCGTCCTGCGTGAACTAAAATTTTGACAAACAATTTATTAACTAATCAAACTAATATTTAAACCATGGACATTTCTCATATCGAACACATCGGTATCGCAGTTCCCTCGCTCGAAGAAGCAATTCCTTTCTACGAAAACATGCTCGGCGTTAAATGCTTCGCCATTGAAGAAGTAGCTGATCAGAAGGTACGCACCGCTTTTTTCAAAGTCGGTCAGACCAAAATTGAACTTCTCGAAGGCACCTCGGAAGATAGCGCCATCTCGAAATTCATCGCCAACAACGGCGGCCGCGGCGGCATCCAGCATATCGCATTCGCTGTTCAGGACGGTGTTGCAAACGCTCTGGCCGAAGTCCAGGAAAAAGGTTGCGCCGTTATCGACAAAGCTCCCCGCAAAGGCGCTGAAGGCCTCAACATCGCTTTCCTTCACCCGAAATCGACCGTCGGCACCCTGGTCGAACTGTGTGAAGACCCCGCCAAGAAAGAATGTTAAGATCGGCCGGCCCGTTTCCTTAATATATCCTTCCTCTCTCGTTTCCTCTGATTTATCACTTTTTCCAGAACATTATCACAATTACAATCAAGCATCATAATGAGTGCTCAACTTGACAAAGTGCAGGAACTGATTGGGTGGGAGTAGCGATGGCCTTCTTGGGCTACGGTGCCTGGGCGATGGTATGGTAT
>CAYVXC010000158.1:1312-4463 GCA_964454925.1 uncultured Bacteroides sp. | reverse complement strand
ATGATCAGGACCTACGGGAGATGACGTAGTCGAAGAGGTCTATGAGCGTTTTGCGGGTCGGCGACTCGGGCAGTTCGCCGATCAGGGCGACTGCTTGAGCGCGCATCTCTTCCATACGGCTGTAAGCATAGTCGATACCACCGTGACGGCGGGCATATTCGGTCAGCGAATCAATTTCCTCCGACGTCAGGCTGTCGCGCGACGCAAGCTCCACCATCCGGTCGTGAAGAGTCCCTTCGTCGGTCAGAAGGACATGAAGGAGCGGAAGGGTGATTTTGCCCTCGCGCAGGTCGTTACCCGTGGGTTTTCCAACCTCGTCGGTGAAATAATCAAAAATATCGTCACGAATCTGGAAACACAGCCCGAGAAGCTCAGCAAACCGACTCAAGATGTCAATTTTATTGTCACTGATGTTCTGGGCATAGCATCCCATCTTTGCACAGGCCACAAAAAGCGAGGCTGTCTTATAGTTGATGATCCGGAAATATGACTCCTCGGTCAGCGAATGATAGCGCGCGTTATAGATCTGATCGAGCTCGCCAAGCGAAAGGAGTTTTCCTAGGTGGCAGAGCGCGTCGATAATCCTGACGTCGCCGGTCGAAATGGCCTGCTGCATCGATGACGAAACGAAAAAGTCGCCTACAAGAACGGCGATATGGTTGTCCCAGACCGCATTGATCGTCGGATTACCACGACGGGTAGATGACTGATCGACGATATCATCATGAATGAGCGACGCGTTGTGAAGGAGCTCGACGGCGGCGGCCGCAGCCAGTACGCGGTCAGACACAGGGCCGAAAAGCCGCGCGGTCAGCATCACGATTATCGGACGGATGAGCTTTCCTTTCGTCTTGAGATAGTTCTCGATGACTTTCTGCATCAGCGGATTGGGTGTAGACAATTGCTCAATCATCACCCGGTGAAGGCGATCGAGGTCGGTAGCCAGTTCGTGCTGTATCGTTTCGAGATTAGTCATCAGGATGCAAAATTACAAATTTTTGGTGACATCGCGCCCCTCTCAACCAAAAAAACCTCATTTCCCGACACCCATCCCTCTTCCCGGTGTTGTGATAGATAGGCTAATGAAGTCGACTCCCCCAACACTCAAAGATAATAAAGTACATGGGTCTTCGTTACTTATCTCCATAATGACCTTTTAGAGAAACGACTGTAACAACTACCTTTTCATTTTCAATAGTGTAAACCATCCGAGACCCCTTGTCTATCCTCCGGCTCCAAAAGCCGGACAGATTTCCTTTAAGTTGTTCAACTTGTCCGGTACCAGTAGTTGGGTGCACTTGTAATTCAGAGAACAAGTCCGCTATCTTTTTGAGAATTTTCTTTTGTCCTGATTTTTTCCATTCTTCCAAATGTTGTACAGCTTCGGGCTGCAAAATCAATTCATAAATCATACTCCTAATAGTGTCCGTATCTCATCCATAGTATAAGCACGGCCTTTCCCTGCTTTCATCTCCTCGATTCCACGATGTACCGATGCCATATTTTCGGGGTCGTCAAACCAAGTATCTCCGGAGGGTGAGGGATTTTCACTAACTTCCACAGATACCGAATTCGCTTTATTTATAAGGATAGTTTCGATGTAGTTCTTCAGACTCCTGCCCTGTGCCACTGCCATAATGGATAACTTTTGCAGCGTATCGACAGGAAGATCGATGTTCTTGCGCTTGATATTTATTGCTGTAGCCATAGTCATTTTGTTTTATGATGCAAAGATATAATATATATACAATATACACAAATCCAGAGCTGCTAATGTAATTTCACAGCCTCCATGAAATTTCTACAATGCAACCGCAATATCAGAATTAGCAATCCGAGTATAAACGTAAAATATTCCTTTATTATAGACGCCTATGATAGTAGAACAATTCTGGAAACATATTGTCCATATTATACTTGTAGGAAAGGAGGGAAAAGCGGGGAATAAGGCGCAAATTTTGCGTCTTATTCCCCGCTGAGAGGGTTTTTCCCTGTTGGATCAGGGGTTATTTTTTCAGGAACTTGGCCGAAGCGGTGTTGTTGACTGTGGCGATGTACATTCCGGGGGTGAGGGCCGAGATATTGACGGTGCCGGCGGTGCCGTGGGCCACCAGGACGCCGGCAACGCTGAAGACCTTGACGTCGGTGACGTTTGCGAAGCCCGAGACGGTCAGGGTGTTGTGGTCGGCCATGAGGACCAGAGAGGAAGCGGCGGGAGAGGCGGCTTCGACGGTGATGTCTTCAACGCCGTTGTAGTTCTTGTCGCGGAGAGTGTAGACACCCATGCCGTTCGCGGGACAGTACTGATAGATGCGGTAGGTTCCGCCGTCAACTTTTTCGGGAATGATCCAGTTGAAGGTCGAAATATTGCCGCCGGCGGTGTTACTGAGTGTACCGATGGGATCAACGTTGGCGATGACTTCTTCGTTTTTGGTCATGTTCTTGACAGTGAAGCCGCCTTTATAGTTGGCACCCGAGTTGTGGACGAGGATCTGGTGACCGCGGATCTTGAACATCGCGCAACCGCCGGTCGAGTTGCGGCCGGGAGCTTTGGTGGTGTAGCGTACGGTCGAGATTTCGGTATTGACGCCGCCGTTGTACATATAGATGCCGTTACCGCGGACCTGGTAGAGCCAGTTTTCGGTGTTGTCGTTGAGGGGGAAGACATAACCGGCGGCCGAACCGGAGATCTTGAGGCCCTGGACAGCTTCGCATCCGGTAGGCTGACCGTTTTCAACCGCGATGATGTTGACACCCGACTGTTTGTTGGGGAAGAGATAGATATGACCTCCGGCTCCGAGGACATCGCCGCCGGCACTGATGAAGTTGGTCTGGCCGTCGAGCTTGACGGTAGTGGTGAAGGTGACGGGTGTACCGGGGTTTTCGGGAGTCGCACCGGCCGGATAGACGATGAACGAGTGTTCGGTTCCGGTCAGGTTGTCGTCGCGGACAATGATGTTACCCTTGTCGTCGCGGGTTGTTCCCCAGCCTTCGCCACCGGGAAGCGAACCGATGCAGCCGGTTTTGTCAAAGACATAGAGTTGTTTGTCGTTGGAGTCGTTGATGTAGAAGAGGCCGTTGACGGCTGTACCCTGCTGGGCATTGGTGCCGTCGATGTGTTCGGGAGCGTTATCGGTTGTGTTGGCGTTTA
>CAYVXC010000158.1:0-1212 GCA_964454925.1 uncultured Bacteroides sp. | reverse complement strand
GTCCAGCTGTAGACAACCAGATTACCGCCGGCCGAGCCAAAAGGGGCGGTAGTCGCCTGAGCGGCAACCAGAACACCGTCGGCTGTCATGGCGATGTCTGCAACAGCGGGTTCGATCCCGTCGGTGTTATATTTGGCAACGACGTCACCGCTGAGAGCGTTGACACGGCTGATGGTGGTCTTGCCGGCGTTGTCGGCGGTCAGGACAATCCACGAGTCGCCGTCGATGACAGCTTTCTTGACGGTGCCGGTCAGAGCGGCGGGAAAGGGCAGTTCTACAACTTTTTCGGGCGAGTAGCTGCCTTTGACTGCGTCGGAAGTTTCGGGATAGTCGGTTGTGTTCGGGGGGAAGAGAACCGCGGGGTCAAGATCCGGGAGATTCTTCGGGTCGAGGTAGTCGGTGGTGATCATGTCGCAACCCATGTTGCCATACTGGAGATAGCCGTCGTTGGTGTTGGTGGTCCACATGTTGACTTTCAGGCCGGCGTCGTGATACTTCGTTACGGTCGATTTGTCAAAATAGGTGGCCTGGATGTCAACGTCGATGCCGTGTTCGACACACCAGTCGAAGTGGTTTGCCCAGTACTGGCCGGTGAGGAACTGGAGTTCAATGTCGGGATAGTTTTTGCGGATGTATTCGAGACATGGTTTCATCGAGGTCAGGATGATACATTTGTCACGGAAACCGTTGTCTTCGATGAATTTGATGAGCATAGGGATGTTCGAGCAGTCGTTGCTGTTGATGCCGGTTGCCCATTTCAGTTCGATGAGGGGGCGGACGCCATATTCCTTACAGACGTCGAGATATTCCTGAGCCGAACAGAGACGGCCGGTATACTTGACGCCGTTGCGGGTCTGAGCCAACGGCTGAGCCTGGAGTTCTTCGAGAGTAGAACCGGCGATGGTCAGGGCGCTCCCGTTAGCCGACAGACGCGAGATGTCGTCATCGTGGGTACAGACGAGCTGTTTGTCTTTGGTGACCTTGAAGTCGGTTTCGAGATACTCATAACCGAGTTTCGCACCGTTGGTAAACGATTCAACCGAGTTTTCCAACCCGTACATACTGCCGCGGTGACCGACGAGAATCGGCCGCCCCGCAAAAGTCACAGCGGTCGTGACGAAGGCGAGTGCTAAGGTAAAAAGTTTTTTCACTGGAAATTGATATTTGGTTAAAAATAATGATTAATCACCGATTAGGTTGCTAAAATAAAAA
>CAYVXC010000157.1:0-4517 GCA_964454925.1 uncultured Bacteroides sp. | reverse complement strand
GCCAGTACAAAATATGCTCCGATCCGGGCTGTCGGATAGCCTATCGGGTGTTTGGCACGTCCGACGAAATAGCTGGTGACCATCATTACGCCATAGCAGGCAAACGCTGCCCAGGCACATCCCATATAGCCCATCCGCGGAACCAGGGCCACGTTCAGCCCGATGGTGATGGCGAGTCCGAGGAGCGAGAACCACATTCCCCAGACGGTTTTATCGGTCAGTTTGTACCACAGCGAAAGGTTGAAGAAAATCCCGAAAAACAATTCGCCCATCATGATGATCGGCACAACCTTCAGTCCGCTGAAATAGCGGGGAGATATGAAATATTTGAGAATGTCGATATAGAACATCACGCCCATAAATATCAGAAGGGCGAAGATGACAAAGAATTTCATCGCGTCGCGATAGGCCTGATACTTCGTCTCGCCTCGCTCCTTGCTTTGGGCGAAGATGAAGGGCTCGTAGGCGAAACGGAAAGCCTGAATAAACATGACCATAACGATGGCGATCTTGTAGTTTGCGCCATAGATGCCGAGTCCTTCCATTGCGTCGGCCGGGTCGCTCACCAACGACGGATAGAGAATTTTGTCAATTGTCTGATTCATTATGCCGGCCACTCCGAGAACAAGCAAAGGAGCCGAATAGCGGAGCATTTCGCGCCAGAGACGGCTGACGAAAGTCCAGCGGAATCCGGTAAGTTCGGGTATCAGCATCAGAAGTGTGACCGCCGAGGCTATGAGGTTCGCAAGGAATATATAGCCGATTCCGAATCCCGGGTCATAAAACCAGCTGACACTTCCGGGAGCGACTTTCATCAGGGCCGGACAACCGAGGATAAAGAATACGTTCAGCCCGATATTCAGCCCGATATTAACCAGGCGCAGGGTGGCGAAGCGGACCGGTTTTTTCTTGTATCGGAGATATGAAAATGGAATGGCTGTGAAAGCATCGATAGCCACGCAGACAGCCATGATGACCACGTACGACGGGTGACCGTCACATTCCATCCACCGCGTCACCGGACTGAGGAAAATCATAACCGCCGCCACAAACAGCGTCGAGGTAACCGCGAGAGAGATGAGAGCCGTTGAATAGACCTGCATCGGGTCCTTCCAACGCTCGTGGTTGGCAAAGCGGAAAAAACCGGTTTCCATGCCGTAGGTCAGCACTATCAGCGCGAGCGCGACCACCGAGTAGACATAGGTCACAACGCCATACTCGGCTACCGGGAACATTATCGTATAGAGCGGAACGAGACACCAGTTCAGGAACCGCCCGACGATTGAGCTGACTCCATAGATTGCCGTGTCCTTCATCAGAGATTTTACACCTGCCATAACGGTGGATTTAGATGATTGGTTTTAATCTGAATAGCCGAACAGTCCGAGCGCATCGGTGCGGTTAATTCCGAGGTGACTGAAAGCCAGCTCGGTCACTTCGCGGCCGCGCGGAGTCCTTTTGATGAATCCCTCCTTTATTAGAAATGGTTCATAGACTTCCTCGATGGTACCGGGGTCCTCGCCCATAGCGGTGGCGATGGTCGACAGTCCGACCGGGCCGCCTTTGAACTTAGTGATGATGGTCCGGAGAAGCTTGTTGTCGATTTCGTCCAGGCCATACTTGTCGATATTGAGGGCTTCGAGGGCATAGGCCGCTATCCGGGTGTCAATGCAGCCCGAGCCGAGAACCTGGGCGAAGTCGCGGACACGTCGGAGAAGAGCGTTGGCGATTCGGGGCGTCCCGCGGCTGCGGCGTGCGATCTCGTGAGCGGCTTCGGCGTCGATGTCGACATTAAGAAGAGCGGCCGAGCGCCGGATGATCCGTTCAAGGACCTCGTGGTCATAATATTCGAGATGACAGTTGATCCCGAAACGGGCGCGAAGCGGCGATGTCAGCAGGCCCGAGCGCGTGGTTGCGCCAACGAGTGTGAAAGGACTCAGATTGAGCTGAACCGACCGGGCGCCGGGTCCTTTGTCGATCATGATGTCGATTCGATAGTCCTCCATCGCCGAGTAGAGATACTCTTCGACCACAGGGCTCAGGCGATGAATCTCGTCGATAAACAAGACGTCGTTTTCTTCGAGCGAAGTAAGGATGCCGGCCAAGTCTCCGGGTTTGTCGAGAACCGGACCCGAAGTTATCTTCATTCCGACCCCGAGTTCATTAGCGATGATACCCGAAAGCGTAGTTTTACCCAGACCGGGAGGGCCGAAAAGAAGAAGGTGATCAAGGGCTTCGCCGCGCATCTTGGCCGCGCTGACAAACACCTTCAGATTGGCCACGATTTTGTCCTGGCCGTTAAAAGCGTCGAAACTCGAAGGGCGAAGCGCTTTTTCAAAGTCGCTGTCGCCTTCGTTCTGGCGTCGCCGGATGTCGAATCCACGCGCCTCATCGTCAGACAAATGGTTGTCGCGGTCAGTCATCGTCGGAATTGATAGGATTTAAAATCGTTTTTATTTTTTCATAAAGGGTGCGCGCGGTGATGTCGTTGAGACATGGATAGTCACCATGCAGACACGGACGGTTGCCGAATACCGAACACGGACGGCATGACATCTCGACCTGAACATAATCGTCGGGGTCGGCATGCCAGGGAATGAAACCGGCTGCGGGATGAGTCTGACCCCATACACTTATTACGTGAGGCGTCCCGGCGACCGCCGCCAGGTGCATGTTGGCCGAGTCCATGGCCACCATGACATCGAGTGAGCCCATCAGTTTCAGTTCTTCGGCCAATCCGTGGCGTTCGGCGGCAAGATTGACGACATTGTCAAAACGGGTAGCCCAGCGCGACAGAATCGCGTTTTCGTCCTCACCGGCTCCGAAGAGATAGATCTCGTTGGCATGATCATCGGCAAGTCTTTCGACAACGGAATAGAGTTTTTCAGTCGGATAAATCTTGCCGACATGAGCAGCGAAAGGCGCGATTCCGATGCGTCTGGTCGATGTCGGGTGATCGGTTCCGGGAAATAGAGTCGTGAAGTGGCGGCCAAGACTGAACCCGGCGCGACCGATTGCATCGCGATACCTGTCGGAAGTCGGTTCAAGATCGTGCCCGAAAGCCTCGGCGCCGATCTTGACGAGACGCTTCTTGTCGCGTCGACCTTTGTCGATCTTCGATACTTTTACACCGTGGAGGCGCATGAAAAATCTCATCATCCGCGTCCTCAGGACATCGTGGAGATCTACAAAAGCGTTCACGTCGTAGCGGCCGGTCAGTTCGCCGACCAGACGTGACATTCCACGCGGTCCCTTGTAGTCATTCTTCAGGTCAACCCCGACAACGTCGAGATTGTCAGGACGGTTGACCATCATACAGGCCATCCACGAACGCGTCACCATCACTACTCTCAGGTCGGGATGACTCAACGCCAGATCATAGATCGCCGGAATAGTGAGCGCAACGTCGCCAAGAGCTGAAAAACGGACGAGGACAACGGCCGACGGTTTTTCTCCGCCGCTATTTTTTGCCATTTGAGGCTGCGTAAAGAACCGGGTTTGTAGACGGATCGTTATACATCTTCATCTGGCGGTAGACCTTCATGTATTTTCGTCCGGCCGCGATATCTTCGAGAAGCTGTCCGATGGCTGTCGTCAGATCCTTGCGCTGTTCGAGAAGAACATCAAGTTTGGCCTGGCAGCGGGCGATGTGTTCGGGCGAAGCATCGGTGCGTTCGACTTCGCGCTCCATGTGATAGATCTTCAGGGCAAGAATCGAAAGGCGGTCGAGCGCCCATGCGGGGCTCTCGGTGTTGATGGTCGCGTCGGCCGAGGGAGTAACGTCGCTATATTTTTCGCGGAAATAGGTGTCGAGCTCCTCGACCATATCCGTGCGGTCCTGGTTTGAACGGTCGATGCGGCGTTTCAAGGCGAGAGCGGCAACCGGGTCAATTTCGGGATCGCGGATAATATCTTCGAGGTGCCACTGAACCGCGTCGATCCAGTTCTTCGCGTAGAGTGTATGCTCGATAGATCCTTTTTCGAACGGATTGTTTTCGGGATGGTCGACATCGTCGTGGAGATGGTAATCGGCTGTCGAGCGCTCGAAAATTTTGTAACAGTTATCAATAAAATTCATATCCGGATAGATTGGTTTCGAAACATTTTCACAAAGATAGTAATTTTTCTCCAAACCACCACACCCCGCGACTACTAAGCCCCACTTCCAAACCACCACATTGAGTTATAACGAATTCCTTTTTTACTACGGCCCCGGAGGTATCCGTGGTGCGATTAGCTTTAACAATGGTTAAACTTCTGATTTATATGCCCAAAAATTTGTTAAGGATTTATTATTTCGTATTTTTGCGAAAAATTTCAATCATAACCCTCAATCTGTAAAACCTTATGACAAATGCGATATTAAAAACGTTATTTTCATCGTTAGTTGTGGCGCTTGCTCTGCTTCCCGCGAAAGCTTACGGTTTAAGTTACAACGGAATCTATTATAAAGTCTACGATCCGGCTAAGTCCACTGTTGAAGTTACATACGACAAGGATGGTGGTACGAAATATGC
>CAYVXC010000156.1:0-4596 GCA_964454925.1 uncultured Bacteroides sp. | reverse complement strand
CTGAACGACAACGTCTCCCGGCGGGGACGGACCACCACGGTCCGTCCCCGCTCTCGTCTCACGGACGGTCTCGGGAACCGTCAATCCTATAAATCCGTCAATATATGTGGCCGAAAAGGATTTTTTTCGTAATTTTGTATCGAAACTCCATAGTCACTTTCATAATGTCTGAATCATGGCAGAAATAAAAATCGCGGGAATCATGCGCGCCGGCGCGTATTCACCCAATCACATAGGCAATGATGCGGCAATTTTCAACGCCGTGGCCGAGCAGCTCAGAAAACGCGGCTGTGAAGTCAACATCTACAGCGAAGACAAATTTATCGGTCTTGACGGCCGGGTTCCCGAACCCATCATCATGGATATGTGTCGCGAAAAACGTTCGATCGAGCTCCTTCAGGGCCTTGAAGACGAAGGCCGGCTGGTTATCAATTCGGGCTATGGCATCGAGAACTGCACCCGCGAACGGATGACCCGTATTCTTCTCGGGTCGGGAATCCCCTACCCCAGAAGCCTGATGGTAAACACCAACGAAGGCATCATCGACAAACTCCGCGAAGCCGGGATTGAACGCGCCTGGATCAAACGCGGCGACTTCCACGCCATGCACAAAGAGGATGTCTCGTTCGTTCGCCATCCCGAGGAAGCCCAGGAAGTCCTTCAGGAATATTTTCTCCGCGGAATTCCCCGCGCCGTCATCAACATCCATCTCGAAGGCGATCTCATCAAATTCTACGGAATCAGAGGCTCACGCTACTTCTTCTGGTTCTATCCCTTCGAAGCCGGCCATTCAAAATATGGCCACGAGGCAATCAACGGTCCCAGCCACGGACTGAAGTTCGACGAGGGATATCTGAGAGACATCTGTCAGAAAGCCGCCGAGGAACTCGACGTCGTTGTCTATGGCGGCGATGCTATCGTGGCCGAGGACGGCTCGATTCAGATCATCGACTTCAACGATTGGCCCAGCTTCGCACCGTGTCGGAACGAAGCAGCGCCCCATATCGCGAAAGCCATCATGCAGGCCGTCAAGAACCACGCCTGACCCCGCTCCCTCCACTCCTCCTCGAAACCAATCATCAAGTGGGCCCGGGTCGTCCCCGGGTCGGGAAACCAAGACAATCAAAGACAATGAGCGAAAAGAAATCGTCATTAAACCCGACAGGGGTTTCATATCGCGACACTCTCAAAAGTTCTGACACCGAAGAACATATCGATCTGGCTTTTTATCGTCCGATTGGTTATTTCTGGGCATGTCTCGCCGCGCGACTCGGCGTGACACCCAACGCCATCACGATCGCTTCCATTTTTCTGGGCATCGGCGCAGGCATCGCCTTCGGATTCAACAATCTGTGGATCAACGTGCTCGGCATGTTCCTCCTGATTTGGGCAAATTCATTCGACAGCGCCGACGGACAGCTCGCGCGAATGACCAAACAATACTCCCGCATCGGCCGAATCCTCGACGGAATGGCCGGTGACTTTTGGTTCGCCACGATCTACGTGGCCATCTGCATCCGCGAAGTCCACACATCCGACTTCTTCATCCACCATCATTGGGCGATATGGGTGCTCGCTGTCGTGACCGGTATCTGCCACGCCAAACAGGCGGCTATGGCCGACTACTACCGCCAGTTCCACCTCTATTTCCTCAAAGGCGAGGATGGATCCGAGCTCGAGAACGCCGCCGAACTGAAAGCCAAACTGGCTTCGCTCTCATGGTCGAAGAACTTCTGGCAGAAACTCGTTCTGACTTTCTACACCAACTATACCATCAACCAGGAAGCCTTGACCCCGGCCATGCAGCGGCTGCGCGCCGAACTCCGCGATCGCTTCGGAACCGCGTCGGCCATTCCCGCCGGTTTCCGCGCCGATTTCCGACGTCAGAGCCTGCCCCTGATGAAATATACCAACATCCTCTCCTTCAACTGGCGAACGATCGCGCTCTTTACGGCGTTATTCCTTCAGATGCCCTGGCTCTACTTCGCCTTTGAGTTCGTCGTGCTCAATATCCTCATGATCTACATGATGAAACGTCATGAAAATATTTGCCGTCGCCTCATCGCCGATCTAAAGTCGGGAAAATATTAACCCACTATCCAAGAAATGTCAGAAGACAAGATAAAAAACACCGGCGAAGACTATGAAATTCGTCCCGATGTCCTCAACTATGACGACATCCGGCAAATGGTACCCAAACTCGACGGTCACCCGAAACTGGTGAACTGGCTGCTGAAATTCCTTTCGGTCGACAAAGTCAACGGTGTTCACAGCCGGAACTGCGACACCCCCGGTCCTGAATTCGTCAAACGGATGCTCATTGACGACTTCAAGATCAAACTTGACATCAAAGGCCGGGAAGTCCTCGACAATCTCCCCGAGGGACCGTTCATCACCGTCAGCAACCATCCCCTCGGCGCGCTCGACGGAATCGCCCTGATCTATCTCATCACCCGTTACCGTCCGAAATACAAGGTCATGGTCAACATGATTCTCAACCGGATCTCGGCTATGCGGCCCAACTTCATAGCCGTCGACGCAATGGCCTCCGACGACCCGGCCAAACGCGCCGTGTCCGTTGCCGGAATCCGCGCCGCCCTCCGTCAGCTCAAAGAAGGCGAGCCACTCGGTTTCTTCCCGGCCGGGGCCATGAGCAAGACCAACTGGAAATACAAAACCGTCGATCGCGAATGGCAGGACTCGGTTCTCCAGATCATCTATCGGGCAAAAGTCCCGGTAATCCCGATTTACTTTCACGACAAAAATTCGTGGTGGTGTAACTTCCTCGGCAATACGCTCTGGCAGGCGCGCACTCTCCGCCTCCCCGCCGAAGTCTTCAGAAAAACCGGCAAGACACTCCACATCAGTGTCGGCCGCCCGATCAGCGTCGAGGAACAGGCCGCCCACTCGACCGACCCGAAATCGCTCGGCAAGTATCTCCGCGAACAGACTTACGCCCTCCGCGGAGGCGAATAACAAAACTCTCTGACAGCTATGAACGACAAGTCAACCAACAATCCTGTTCTTGAAGGAATCGAAGGAATCATCTTTGACTATGGCGGCACAATCGACAGCCGTGCCGACCATTGGAGCCACATAATCTACGACGGTTGGAAAGAAGCCGGTCTCGAAGTGCCCGAAGACATTTTCCGCGACTGCTATGTCCACGCCGAGCGCGAACTGGCCCGCGTGCGCCACGTCCTCCCCGGCGACAATTTCCTCGAACTTCTGAGAAAGAAAATGAAAATTGAGCTCGCCCGGCTTGTCGAACTCGAATATATCTCGCCCGATGACCTCGACACCTATGCCGAACGGATTGCCCGCTACTGCTACGAGGCGGCCCGTCGCTCGGTCGAAGACGCCCGCCCCGTTCTCGAAGCCCTCGCCAGCCGCTATCCGATGGTTTTGGTCAGCAACTTCTATGGAAACGTCGACGAAGTCCTCCGCGATTTCGACCTGAGGAAATATTTCAAAGGAATAATCGAAAGCGCCGTCGTCGGAATCAGGAAACCCGATCCGAGGATTTTCCAGCTCGGAGTGGTTGCCCTCGGACTCCCCGCCGACCGCGTACTCGTCGTGGGCGACTCGTTGAAAAAAGACATACTGCCGGCCCGGTCGATCGGATGCCGGACAGCCTGGACAAAAGGCCGTGGATGGACCGCCGACGAAGACGCGGCCACCGATCCGGCTATGATTTCGGGGCTCGAGGAACTGATGCCCCGCTGAAAACTGAATAATAACGACAAAAAATATTGAAACTATGGCACAGAAAGCACTACTGATGATCCTCGACGGATGGGGACTCGGCGACCACGCCAAAGACGACGTGATTTTCAACACTCCAACTCCCTATCTCGACTATCTGAACCAGAACTATCCCCACAGCCAGCTCCAGGCTTCGGGTGAGAACGTCGGTCTCCCCGACGGACAGATGGGTAACAGCGAAGTGGGTCACCTCAATATCGGCGCCGGCCGAATCCTCTATCAGGACCTCGTCAAAATCAACAAAGCCATCGCCGACAACTCAATTCTCGAAAACAAGGAAATCAAAAACGCATACGAGTACGCAAAAAAGACCGGCAAGGGCCTCCACCTGATGGGTCTGACATCGACGGGCGGCGTCCACTCAAGTTTTGACCACATCCTCGCCTTGACCGACATCGCCAAACACTATGGCCTCGAAAAAGTCTATCTCCACTGCTTCATGGACGGCCGCGACACCGACCCCCGTTCGGGCAAAGGCTTCATCGAAGAACTCCAGAACTACATCGACACCAAATCGACAGGCAAAATAGCCTCCATCATCGGCCGCTACTACGCGATGGACCGCGATAAACGCTGGGACCGTGTAAAAGTCGCCTACGATCTTCTCGTGAACGGCCAGGGCGAACAGGCCACCGACATGGTTGCCGCCGTTCAGGCCTCCTACGACGCCGACGTAACCGATGAGTTCATCAAACCTATCAACAATTCGACCGTCGACGGAACCATCAAGGACGGCGACGTGGTGATCTTCTTCAACTACCGTAACGACCGCGCCAAGGAACTGACCGTTGTCCTGACCCAGCACGACATGCCCGAGGAAGGTATGCACGT
>CAYVXC010000155.1:0-4685 GCA_964454925.1 uncultured Bacteroides sp. | reverse complement strand
AATACGGATATGAAGAAAATACTGAAAGTCAACAAACCATCTGATTATAGTGCGTGGGTCGGTCAGTCTGACGATCCACACTCGTTAGTGAGCGTTATTGATTACAGTAGCCTTTCGCCGGTACGTTTCAGCTTAAATAATTATGATGTTTACGGTCTCTTTCTTCAGGGAGATAATGAATACTTTTCACTCAGTTATGGAGCAGGAAGTTATGACTATCGTGCAGGAACGTTGATTTGTGTTGCTCCGGGTCAGTTAGGCGGAAAGGAGGATAATGGCGAACTCTTTGAAATGAACGGATGGGCTGTATTATTTCATCCCGACATTCTTCAGGGGACAGCTCTTGAAAAAGACATACATTCTTTCTCTTTTTTTGATTACAGTGTGAACGAAGCGCTTCACATGTCGGAAGACGAGCGAAACGTAGTAATTACGTTGATCAAACAGTTGCGCGATGAACTTTATTATCCTTCCGACGAGGTTCAAAATAGGATCATTGTCGGATTCCTGAATGTTCTTCTGCGTTATTGCCAACGCTTTTATGACCGCCAGTTTACCACGCGCAAGGTTGCGAACAGTGATGTACTTTCACGCTTTGAAAATCTCTTGAAAGATTATTTCGACAATAATCTTCCGCTTAAAAATGGTTTGCCGACCATGCAGTTCTGTGCCCGGGAATTATGCATGTCATCCCACTATCTTGGAGACTTATTGAAGAAGACGACAGGGGAGACGGGAGGAAACTACATAAAGAATTTTATCGTCAGACTTGCCAAAAATCGCTTGGCGGCTGGATTTACCAGTTCCGAAGTTGCCTATTCGCTAGGATTTGACTATCCTCAACATTTTGCACGAATGTTTAAAAAGATGACCGGGCTGACTCCGAAGCAATATGTCTCGGGACGAACGTCCTAAATCGCGCATTATAAAATAGGAAAGCGGATTTAGCTGAAAATCCGCTTTCTTGGTATAGTACGTTAAATGGAGTGTTTATTTCGATGGCATCCACGTTTCATAGAACGTTGCAATCTGATTCATTGGTATTTTTTCGAGATTGTCATATAGATCAACATGATTGGCATCGGCTACAATCAGGAGTTCTTTGTTGCTGCCATGAAGTTTTTTGAATGTATCTTCTCCGAAATATCGTGAGTGAGCGTTTTCGCCGTGGACAATCAGAACCGCGCTTTCAAGCTCACCGGCATATTCGAAGAATTTGAAATTCACGAATGGTAGGACAGAAGTGGTGTTCCAACCATCGGTAGAGTTTCCCGAACGGGGATGGAAACCGCGCGGTTCGATATAATAGGCATAATAATCTTTGACAAACTGGGGTGCGTCGGCCGGTAGGGGATTAACCACTCCTCCGGCGCGTTGGTATGTGCCGTTTCGGTAGTCCTCAGTGCGTTGTGAAGCCAGAGCGGCACGTTTGGCGTTGCGTTCTTTCGCCGAATCCTCACTGTCGAAATATCCGTTTGCAGACACTCGGGTCATGTCATACATGGTCGACGCGACGGTTGCTTTGATACGCGGATCGTTTATGGCAGCCTGAATAGCTATTCCTCCCCAGCCACAAATACCGAGAATACCGATACGGTCGGCATCAACTTCCGGTTGGACAGAAAGAAAATCGACGGCAGCAGAAAAGTCCTCAGTATTTATATCGGGGGACGCTACACGACGAGGCATTCCTCCGCTTTCGCCTGTGAACGACGGGTCGAAGGCTATGGTAAGAAATCCGCGTTCGGCAAGTTGTTGGGCATACAGACCACTTGACTGTTCCTTGACAGCACCGAAAGGGCCGCTTATCGCGATTGCCGGCAGTTTTCCGGTTACGCCTTTTGGGGTATACATGTCGGCGGCGAGTGTGATACCATATCGGTTGACAAATGTAATTTTCTTATGGTCAACTTTGTCACTTTTCGGGAATACTTTATCCCATTCTTGAGTTAGTGTAAGTTGCTCCATAGGGGCGAGAGAAGTGTTGGTGTTAGGATTATTCATTGTCTGAGAGTGAAGAGTGATAGTTGCTGAAAATGCTAATAGTGGAATAACGTGAGAAATCTTCATGTTTTATAAATTGAGCATAGAGTTAGAGTTACGATATATACAATTAAAACGCGATAATGGCAGTCTTGTTATATCGATAGATCCGGTATTTCGTAACAAAAATACCTGAAAGA
The DNA here is from genome assembly GCA_964454925.1 of uncultured Bacteroides sp. Taxonomy (GTDB): domain Bacteria; phylum Bacteroidota; class Bacteroidia; order Bacteroidales; family Muribaculaceae; genus CAG-873. The sequence goes on along the minus strand of CAYVXC010000155.1, from coordinate 2,502 downwards.
TAACCGTCTTTACAGATTCGCAACATATCGTCGATTTCATCAGGTAGAAAGCCCTGTTGTTAAGGCATCCAGTAGTATGGTTTCTTTTTCCGATGGTCGGCAATCCATTGTCTAAGCCCGTTCAAATCGCTGATGCCGTCTGCGATGACAGCTTCATAATATTCGACACCATGAATTATTTCGGAATCCGGCGTTTCGAACTTTAGCCTAAGTATAGTCTGTCGTTGCTCCTGAGTCATCACTTCGACAATTCTCTCTGCCATTTTTTCAAAGTATCCGTCATATAACGAATCTTCTTCGATATGAATGATGTCAAATGTCCATTCTTGGCCGTCTTTAGCTTTGTACCTGACATGCCACGCGATACAACGTTCTTCAGTATTTAATCCGTTTATACATTTGATTTCAGTCACATCCGGGATTTTTGCAATCCTTGCAGCGATTTTAAATGAGCTCTCTTCAGTTATCCCCGGGGAATAGACATGGAGATCGATATCGCGGTGAGAAGCGAGCAATCCCATCTTTAGTGAGCCAACAAGATTGACGCGACAGCCGGCATCTTTCCATATCTCGGCGATTCCGGATTCGTTAAGAACTTTGTGCGCCTTTTCCTGACAGACCGCGGCAAGCGCAGTGAAATCTTTCTTATCCATATATGTTTACAGTATTGATAAATCTGCAAAGATAAGACTTTTTTGTCAAACTTTGAGGGCTTGCATAAAACTGTCGTAAGCCGAATGGCAAGTACGATGGTTAGAGAGGAAAGGAAAGTCGTCAGAAAACGTCTGTTTTCCTACATATTCGATTATCACAACCTCGGGGTGCTACTTGCCGACGTGAGAGACGTAGAAAGCGGAGAACGAGGCAAAGCGCCAAGGCGAAGACAGCGAAATTATGGACCTTATGACGGTTGCGAAAAGACGATTTGAATTTATGTGTTATCTAAAATAAAGATAAGCTTCCTTATCTTTTAACATAGTCATTACGAGTGGTATTTGCAAATTATAATCCACTTCAAATTCTTCTCGGTCGGTCAAATATCTGAACCATAAATCATAGATTGTAAAGCATCTGAAATATGTTCTCTTGATGTCGGCTTTCCTTGATATGTTCCCATAGTACAAATTTACCAATTTTCAACGAGGTACACAAGTCAGAGAAAAATTTCGAGGTCGTTCACGCGGAGGATGCAGCAGTCGCGGACTCTGCGACTCTAGCCTAAGGAACGCAACTTGACATTGCATCAACCTCAACCTCTGTAAATGGAATATTGCAGCGAAATGACGTTTCCGAGTTCGAGAAACGAACTCTATTAGAAATATCAAAACGAGACCCCACGTTGTTTAGGAGTCTCGATTTTTAATCTTGTTAAGTTATAATCAGAGTACGCGGCGAGCTCCGATATATCGTTTAGCGTAATAGTCTTCGTCAAGAGTTGAATAGATAACTCCCTTTGAGGTGGCGGCGTGAATGAATTTGATTTTGCCATTCGCGTCAACATCAACAGCCATTCCAACGTGTCCGACCGATTTGTTACTGCGACCTTTGAAGAATAAAAGATCACCCGGTTTAATGTCCTCGTTGGCGACTTTCTCGCCTTCGTTATATTGGGTTCGTGAGCTGCGTGTGAGGTCAACTCCGAAATTTCTGAAAATGTAGCTCGTAAATCCTGAGCAGTCAAATGCCTTTGGACCTCCAGAACCGTAACGATAGGGGCGACCTACGTGTTTCGAAGCATACTCGATGATTTGACGGGCAAGTTCGTCTGAAGGATTCACTTCTGACTCTTCCAAAGTGGCGAGCTCTTCGGCAACGGTTTCTTCAGGCTCTTCCATGGTTTTGACGAGCATGGTTGGCAACTGAATGTTGGAGTTGTAATTATGGTTGTCGGATTCGACTCTATCTGCTGTTGCAAACGAGGCTGTCGGAAGCAACATACAGGCCACTACGACTAAATTGGATGCGTCAGTTTTGCGAAGCATTGTCCGGGCACAATCCTTAGCTTTTGTGGCGATCGAATTTATGATGTTCAGGTTAAACATAATTCTTTAGGTTATATCTAAATCACAGTCTTCAACTCTGTCTTCAGAAATTCCAACTGTGGCCTTTTAGGATCTTAAGTTAGTTAATAATTGGTTAAGTCTCTTTTGAGTATCGTTATCGACCTCCGGGCATTAGCCAAGATTTACGATGCAAAAATACTATATAAATGTCCCAAAATCAAATCATTTAAAAATGTTTAGTCAGATTTTAAAGCCTTTCACAGTGACTAAATTTTTTTAAATTTAACATAGGTGAATTTCAATTTGGGTGTGAGGTGACTTATTTTACAATCGCTTTGCTATCTGTTAAAATGTAATAAACTTCGAGAGAATATTTCCTCGGCTGAGAATTATTTCGTAACTTTGTAAAATTACTATCACAGACGGGGCTGACTGGTTTTGACAGCGTGTCGAGGTGGTGTGTAAGCGTGCAGAGTGATGATGCCTACACTCTTTAATC
>CAYVXC010000154.1:0-4723 GCA_964454925.1 uncultured Bacteroides sp. | reverse complement strand
CTGACGAGGTCGACATCATAGCCCGTTTTCTCCTTCGAGATTTCGTTGATGCCATCACCGGGATTGTGCTCGGTCAGATAGGTGTCGATAGCCGCAGGATAGAAACCCGTCGGAACGGTCTCACCCATCGGCGCATCAACGTCTTTCCACTCGCCGGCCTTATCAAAATCGACTGTGTGGCCATTGCCCAGAACGACATCATATTCATCTTTATCCTTCGTGGCCGAAACCACGTCGACGCCCGAATAATACGTATTCAGAAAGGCCTTGGCTGTAGCCGGAAGCTCATTTTCGGTCACGGGATCGTCGTCATCGTCACATGCGGTCATCGAAACCGCCAGGAAGCCGATAAAAAGCATCGGCAGAAATTTCAAAATCTTTTTCATCTTGATCAAGACAAGGGTTTAGAAGTTAGTAAATCTAATGGCATAACGCCCCACACTCCCGAAAGTTCACCCGCCCCCTCTCGGGCCGAGACAAGAGCATTATGAACAGATATATAAAAATACTGACGCAAATGTTTGGTAATTGGGGATTTATTTTGTAATTTTGTTGTTTGTTTCCTCTATAATAAATTTTTATAATAAATTTTACAATTTTAATTAACCAACTAATATCTTATCTACCTTATGAGACTATTTCCAACGCGTTTTGCCGCGTTAGCTCTCTCCTCTTTCCTATTCGTGGGGAGCGCTTCTGCGGACATCAAATTCAACGCTGTAGTTTCGTCACCCACGCCTAACGCCGGCGTATACACTTTCAGCACCGACTCCTACAGTCCCAAGCTGATCAAAAACAATGTATTTGCCAGCGGTGGCGGTCTCGCCCATGACAACGGCTACTATTACGCCGTAAGAATGGAAAACGTGATGGGGCTCACAGCCGTAGAACAGAAAAGCTACAGCATGTCAACCTGGGAAACGGATGACACTTTCACCGGTAACATCGAAGACGTCGCCACTGCATCAACCTACGATCAGGATTTCGGCTTAGGCTATGGTTGCTACTTCAATCCCGACGGACAGACCTTCCGATTCTGCTCTCTGCGCGTTCCTTACTTCGGCAAAACCAAAATTGCCGATCTTAAGAAAGCTTGGGCAGCGTGTGCTTTTGACAGCAACGGTGTCCTTTATGCACTTGACGAAGATGGCGACCTCTTCACGGTCGACACAACCAACGGCGCCCTCACCCTCGTTGGAAGCACCGGACTTTCGACCGAATGGATCACCGGCGGTATGATCGACAAGGAGAGCGACACCATGATTTTCGCTACCAAAAGCGATAATGCCGCGACCCTCTATACAATCGATCTCAAGACGGCGAAAGCTACCAAGCTCTATGACCTTGTGAACGCCGAGCAGCTCAACGGTTTCTTCGCCCTTCCGAAAGAATATGCCGCCAACGTTCCCGGCGCATCATCAAACTCGCTCTCACTCTCAGTGTCAGGAACGAACCTCAACGGAACAATCGCCTTCTATCCTCCCAGAACTTCAAATGACGGCACTGCCAAAGATGGCGCCCTCACCTATCACATCTACGACAACGGCAAGGAGATCCTCACCGGTGAAACCGCATATAAAGGCAGCCGCACAAGCGTTCCTTTCGAAGTTAAGGAAGCCGGTTACCACCGTTTCGCCATCAGCTTCTCCGACGAAAACGGTGAAGGTCCTAAAAAATATGCCGATGTCAAGTATCTCGGTCTTGACACCCCGAAAGCTCCGGCAAGCCTCACTTACACCTATGCCGATGGAAAGGTAACCGTAAGATGGGGCGGTGTTTCCTATGGCCTTCACGACGGAACGATCGACCGCAATACCCTTGTGTATCGTCTCACCCGCTGGCCCGAAGGCAAAGTGGTTACCCCCGACGATCAGAAAACCACCTCTTTCGTAGATGAAATCCCGACGCCGGCCACCCGCACATCTTATTGGTACACAGTTGAGGCCATCACCGGCGATCTCGTTTCACCCACGACCACTTCTACCCAGTTTGAACTCGGCCCGATCGCTCCCCCCTACCATACCGATTTCAACCTCTCAAGCGATTTCTTCGGCTATTCGACTCTTAACAACGGCTCCGATACCAAGAAGTGGGAATGGAATTCCGACAAATGCGCCCGAGTATCTACAAACGCCAAACCCGCCGACAACTATCTTCTCCTTCCCGTTCTGAAACTTAAGGCCGGCCAGAGCTACGAGTTCACTGTCGAAACACGCTCCTACAGCTCGTCTTACACCGAGGAATTTGAGGTAGTGGCCGGTAAGACTCCGACTGTCGAAGGTCTCACCGAGAGCGTAATCGCCAAAACTTCGGTCAGCGGTAACGAATTCAAACCATTTACCGGAACCATCACCGCTCCCGAGGATGGAGACTACTACGTTGCTATCCACGCCACCACCCCCACCAACGGAGGCTATCTCTACGTAAACTCGATCGACATCGCCTCTGGTGTTTCCGAACTCGCTCCCGGAGCCGTCACTGACCTTAAAGCCACTGCCGACCCCTCGGGCAAACACTCCGTCACCCTCACTTTCAAAACTCCCGTCCTCACCCTCGGAGAAAAGGCACTCAGCGAAATCTCCAAAGTTGAGATCTATCGCGACGGCGAGTTCCTGAACACTATCACCGACAACGTCGCTCCCGGCTCTGAAGTCTCTTACACCGACGACAAGGATCTGACCGGCGGACTCCACTCCTACTCGGCCGTAGCCTATAACAGCTTCGGCGCCGGCGCAGAGGTCAAGACCGACGTATTCGTTGGCTTCTCGGCCCCGAAGAGCGTTGAGTCAGTAACAATGACCGAGCCCAAGAACGGCCACGTCGTTGCCTCCTGGCCCGCTGTCACTCAGGACGCCGAAGGTCGTGCCCTGACCGACAAAGATGTTAAATACAACATCTACATGTATCTTGCAGGCGAAACCTACCTCATCGAAAAAGGCGTAGCCGCTACCACTATCGAATATGATCCTTTCGCCGAGTTTGACGGATTCGACGGACAGCGTTTTGTTCAGACCCTCGTTGAAGCTGAAACCGAAGGCGGCGTATCCAAAATGGCCGCGTCGCTCCAGACTCCCGTCGGTACTCCCTACTCCACTCCCTGGGCCGAATCGTTCGCCGATTGCACCGTCCAGTCAATCTTCGCTAACCAGATCCTCAGCGGCACCGACCGTTGGGTACTCGCTCCCTCAAGCGACTTCGGTTTCGAACCGGCCGATGGTGACAAAGGCATGATGTACTTCGAAGGCTATGGCCGCGCCGCCTGCGCTATTCTCACCGGTAAGATCGACCTCGGCGACATGATTGCACCCGCCTTCGTGTTCCAGACCTATCATTTCGCCATGAGTAGCGGCAGCCCCAACGAAAACCTCCTCGAAGTTGAAATCCGTACAGATGGCGGATATACCAACGTCCTGACCACGACCCTCGACGCCCTCGGACACCCCGGAACCTGGGAAAAGGTAACCATTCCTCTTGACAACTATGCCGGACAGGTTATACAGATCCGAATCGCAATGGCCAACAACACCTGCGCCTTCTCGGCTCTCGACGACATGAAAGTCACCTCGGTCGCTCCCTTCAACCTCACCCTCCGCAACGTCTCGGCCCCGCTCACCGTTAATCCCAACGAAGAGTTCACCATCACGGCCGAAGTCGAGAACATGGGTACCGACCGCGCACTCGGTTGGGATGCGACACTCCTCCTCGACGGCGAACCCGTTGAAACCATCAGCGGCACAGCCCTCGAACCCGAAGCCAAGACTATCCTGACATTCAAACAGGCCCTCTCAGTTCTCGAAGTCGGCACCCACGAATATACCGTCGAAATCGAATACGGCGCTGACATGTACATGGGCGACAACATGAAAACTGTCAAAGTTGAAGTCCGGAGCAACTCCCTCCCCGTGCCTACCGACCTCCATCCCGAAGTAGACCAAGTCAATAACGCAGTCGTTCTCACCTGGACCGCACCCGAAGCACCGAAAGTTGTCACAGCAACCACTGAAAACTTCGATGCTCCCGCGCTCTCCTGGGCAACCTCCATTGCCGGTTGGAAATTCATCGACAACGACAAAGGCGTTATCGGATCAATCGGCAGCAAACAGCTCCCCGTCACCGGTCAGCAGTCGTTCTTCGTCTTCGACAACACCCTCCCCGCTCTCCAGGTCGGTAACTACGCCGCCTTCACCGCTCACTCCGGCAACCAGTACCTCTGCTCGATGTATTCAACCAAGGCCGGCAAAGGCATCGCCAACGATGACTGGGCAATCTCACCCGAACTCAACGGAGAACCTCAGGTCATCTCGCTCTGGGCATCCAGCTTCCCCTGCGACCCCGATCAGCCTCAGTACTACGAAACATTCCAGCTTCTCTATTCAACCACCGGCACCGAAATTGACGACTTCACCCTCATCGAGGAATTCCGCAATATCCCCGCTCAGTGGAAAGAATACTCAGCCTATGTTCCTGAAGGCGCACGCTACTTCGCAATCCGTTGCGTCAGCGACTATCAGTACATGCTCTTCGTTGACGACGTGAAATTCATGGCCAAAGACGGAGCCACCGAAACCATCGAAGTCAAAGGCTTCAACGTCTATCGCGATGGTGAGAAACTGAACAGCGAACTCATCCCCACGGCTACCTACACCGACAAAACCGTTGACATGAAAGGCAAATACACCTATCGCGTCAGCAGCGTCTACGACAAAGGCGAATCCCTCGCCTC
>CAYVXC010000153.1:0-4727 GCA_964454925.1 uncultured Bacteroides sp. | reverse complement strand
TACGTAAAGAACTTGGAGATATTTCAGATATAAGAATTCTTATCGGAATAAATGCCGACGATATTTTCCGAAAGCATAATCTTGCTTGGGAAATGATCGAAGGACCTGAAAGAGCCAAAGAATTGTATAACGAGCAATTCAAACAGGATATTCTCGATTCCAACTATTCAAAAGAAGTCGAAGAAGGCATTTTTCAACTTTGCCAAGATTTGGCTGATGGACGTTTACAACTCCGTTTACATCCGTCAAAAAATCTTCACGCGAAATTTTATTTATGCCTGCCTGAGAATCACTCTGAGCATTCCGATGGTTGGGTGATTATGGGTTCTTCGAATATCTCAGATTCAGGACTCGGCACAGGAAAGGCACCGCGCTACGAGCTTAATGTGGCAATGAAAGACTATGACGATGTTCACTACTGCCACCAAGAATTTGATACATTATGGAACGAAGCTGTTCCTCTTACTCTTGATGAAATTAAAACTCCGATTGACGGAACATATTTAAGCAGTTATCAGCCGACTCCTTACGAAATATACATCAAGGTGCTAATCGAGGCTTTTGGCGATCAAGTCGAAGAAGACTTTAATATCCAACTTCCTGATGGAGTTATGGAATTAAAGTATCAGAAAGATGCTGTCATACAGGGCTATCAAATGTTGATGCAACACAACGGACTTTTCCTCTCCGATGTAGTAGGTCTCGGCAAAACCATGATAGCCACAATGCTAGCAAAAAGATTCATTGAAGCAAATGGTAAAAATACGAAAATTCTTGTAGTATATCCCCCTGCACTTGAAGATAACTGGAAGAAAACTTTTAAGCAATTCGAAATTATCCGCAAAGCCCAATTCATTACTAATGGTAGTCTATCAAAAGTATTGGAGAGTAAAGGCAATTATCACGATAAAGAAGATTTTGATCTTATAATCGTTGACGAAGCACATCAGTTCCGATCAGACACCTCCAACCGCTACGATGAATTGCAAAAGATTTGCAAATCTCCGTGTACTAATCCCGGCTTGCTGAAATCTTTACGCAAGAAAGTGATGTTGCTTTCCGCCACACCACTTAACAATCGACCCGATGATTTGGAAAATCTACTCGCTTTGTTTCAAGATAAGCACCGCTCTACTATCGACGGGGTAACCAACCTCGATAATTTCTTCTCTCCGCTTAAATCTGATTATAAGAAACTGATGCGTGAGCGAGATTCTCGCGATGTTAGCCATGAAGTTGATTTGATATATGAACAAATCCGAGATAAAGTTATAGATAAGGTAACTATACGTCGTACAAGAACGAATATTCTGAACGACCCAGATTATAAGAAGGATCTTGCAGCGCAAGGGATAGTATTTCCACGTATCCTACCGCCCAACGAGTTAGAGTATGAACTCACTCCATCGTTAAGTAATAGTTTCACGACAACTCTAACGGCTTTAACCGACGATAAAGCTGATGAACATATTACATACGCCCGTTATCGCGCAGTCGAATTTTTGAAGCCCGAACACCGCGATAAATACAAAAATGCGGTTCAGATAGGTCAAAGCCTTGCCGGAATATATCGTGTTCACATGGTGAAACGTCTTGAAAGCAGTTTTTTTGCTTTCAAAAAATCACTTCAGACATTGCTTCGTATTACCAATGATATGATACGAATGTTTGAAGAAGATAAAGTTATTATTGCCCCTGAACTTAATATTAAGGATATGATGTTCAAGGGTATGGATTTGGATGAGATAATTCAGTATATCATTGAGAAGAAAGGTTATAAGGAGACTGATTTCAAATACAAGGCAGAAGATTTTGACAAGCAGTTTGTCAAAATGCTTTATAACGACCGTGATATTCTCGAACGACTCAACTCCGAATGGTCGCTTATAAACGAAGACCCTAAACTCGATAAATTTTCTGCATCACTGCCAGTGTTCACATCTCCCGAAGACAATCCGACGGGAAAGCTCGTTATTTTCTCGGAGAGTGTCGACACCGTCGATTACCTCTATAAGTATCTCACCGAAACCCTCGGGCGCAGTGATGTCCTGAAAATATCTGCCTCAAATAGAAACAGGTTATTTGAGACCGTCAAGACGAACTTTGATGCTAATGTACCGCTGGAAAAACGAGCTGATGATTACTCTATCATTATCACATCAGACGTGCTTGCAGAGGGTGTGAACCTCCACCGTTCAAATGTAATTATTAACTACGATTCGCCGTGGAACGCTTCGCGCCTTATGCAACGCATCGGACGCGTGAACCGAATTGGCTCGGTAGCCGATAACATATACAATTATATGTTCTATCCTTCCCCTGATGGAGATAAGCAAATTCAACTTTATAAAAACGCACTTATAAAGTTGCAAGGCTTCCACTCAGCTTTTGGCGAGGATGCTCAGATATACTCCCGAGAGGAGATTGTAAAGGAGTTCAACCTATATGATTCTAATGTAAAGGATATAGTCGATAAAAAAATTGCTCTACTTAGAGAATTACGACACCTCTACAACACTAATCGAGAGTGGTATCATCGCATAAAGAATTTACCGCTCAAAAGTCGTGTTATGCGTGACACTGGCAAACACTCCGGCTCCACCGTTGTTTTTGTATCTTCAAAACTCAAAACTGAGTTCTATCTTGTCAAAGGGGAACATGCTCCTGTGGCGTTGGATTTTATTTCTGCTGTAAATTTCCTCAAAGCAAAACCTGAGGAAAAAGCTGCTCCATTCACACAAGAGGAAGAGCATTATTCTCATGTGAATAGGGCTTTGGAAATGTTCAGGACGGATTTACAAGCGCAAACCGACTCTGATTCCATAAAAAACAAGAACCTCGATACCACTGCTCAAATTGCCGATAAGTTCCTTCGCACTATTCAACAATTATGCGAAGATGATGCATTGAAGTGTGATTGTGGCATTTTACGAGGATATATAAAGGAGGGTACATACTCCCAACTGCAACGAAAACTCAAAACGATTTCACAAGAATATAAAAACAATCGCATGAAGATTAAGGCTGACAGCCGTATTCTTGCAAATCGGATTGGAGAATTGGTAGAAGAATACCATCACGACACAAGCTCCAATTCCAATAAAATCGAAACAGGAACACCTTCAATAATCCTTTCTGAAACATTCATCTGACATGGCTTATACAAAAGAACAGCTACGCAGCATCTTTCAAAATAAATTTGACCGAGAGGCTTGGAAAACAATTCTTACCACAATTTTCGGTGCTCAGAAAGTACACACCGAAAACGAACGTTTTACGGAACCCGATGCTCCTGAGACAGGATATTATGTTGGACAAGCTGAAACACCTGACCATTTCCTGATTGGATTATTTTATTATAGGATCAACTCAGGTTCGGTCGCGCATAAGAAAGTCGGTTTACGAAATCTTGTAAAGCGTTTTATAAATCAAAACTGGGGTGAGTTTGACGCAGCTATTGTCGTTTACGATGATGGTCAGGATTGGCGACTTTCTTTTGTGTGCGACATCAAGGAGGAGACAACCGCACCCAAACGATTTACTTTTGTTTTCGGAGAAAAGGATAATTTCTATCGGACTGCGATTGACCGCTTTACACAGTTGCAAGGACAAAAGCATTCTTTTGAAAATATTCGCAAAGCGTTTTCAGTGGAGGCTTTGAGTGATGACTTCTTCAAACAATACCGTGAGCTGTATGCAGATTTCGTCCAATATATTATCGGCAAAAGATACGTCAAGGAAAGCAACAAATGGGTTGAACGTGAAATAGCAGAACCGAATTATCAGTTTGAAACTACCTTTGGGCGTGATGATAAACTTGTACGCGACTACATCAAAAAGATGTTCGGTCGTATAGTTTTCCTTTACTTCTTGCAGCGTAAAGGTTGGCTCGACGGAAACCGTCAGTATATGCACGACCTTTTTTACGCGTCTGATAAAAAAGATAATTTTCTCGACGGAGTTCTTGAACCACTTTTTTTTGAGGTACTTGATGAACCAAAGTCTTCACGAACACCTACGTCAAAAGTTATTCCAGGTAGTGAAAATATTCCCTATTTGAACGGTGGTCTGTTTGCCAAGGATGCTATAGATGAACTTACATGTGTATTCCCTGAGAATTTCTTTAAGCGGCTTTTCGATTTTCTCGACAGTTATAATTTCACCATAGATGAGAATGATACGGACGATGCCGAAATCGGTATCGATCCTGAAATGCTTGGTCGTATCTTCGAGAACCTGCTCGAAGACAACAAAGACAAAGGGGCTTTTTACACCCCTAAGGAGATTGTAGATTATATGTGCCGAGAATCCATTATCGCTTATCTTGTCGGTCAATTGCCAAAAATAAATGATAATGCTATCAGCGCACTTGTAGAAAGCCTTAACACAGAGCATTTATCACCACAAGAACAAATAGACATTCGTCGCAAACTCCAAGCAGTGAAGATCTGCGACCCGGCAATCGGGTCGGGCGCATTCCCTATGGGACTCGTCAATCTTCTTTCCAAACTTTATGTGGCGATGAAGTCAGACACCGATACTTCCAAGATGAAACGCTACATAATGGAACAAAACATTTATGGAGTGGATATTGAGAAAGGTGCGGTCGATATAGCTCGCCTCCGTTTTTGGCTTGCAATGATTGTCGAAGAAAAAGAGCCAATTCCTCTGCCTAACCTGCACTTCAAGATTATGCAGGGCAACTCACTACTTGAAAGCTACAATGG
>CAYVXC010000152.1:2157-4753 GCA_964454925.1 uncultured Bacteroides sp. | reverse complement strand
TGGAGATAGCCAACCGCTATGAAATTCCCGTGATCGAGGACGCTGCGGAAGGCTTCGGCTCTAAGTTCAACGGCCAGGTCCTCGGAACGTTCGGTCGTTACGGAGTCCTCAGCTTCAACGGCAACAAGATGATCACAACCTCAGGCGGTGGCGCACTGATCTGCGAGGACGACGAGGCCAAGCGTCAGATAATGTGGTATGCGACCCAAGCCCGTGAGTCCTATCCATACTATCAGCATGAAGCAATCGGCTACAACTACCGCATGTCGAACATCTGCGCCGGAATCGGGCGCGGACAGATGACCGTAGTCGAAGACCATATCGCGCATCACAAGCACGTGCAGGAATTGTACTGCGAACTGCTGAAGGATGTCGAAGGAATCACGATGCATGAGAATCCGTGGCCCGAAAGCGACAGCAATTTCTGGTTATGTACCGCGACTCTCGACCCCAACTTGAAAATCAAGGGGCAGGAGAATGCGTACAAAGAAGTCATAACCGGAGCGGTAGGAGGTGCAGCGGGGGTCATTCATGCGGCATCAACGGCCACGACCGACTGTCAGCCTAACCATAATGTCGAAGCACTGCGCGTTGCGCTTGACAAGGCCAACGTAGAAGCACGACCGCTTTGGAAACCGATGCATAAACAGCCCGTGTACAAAAACGCACCCGCCTACACCAACGGCGTCAGCGAGGCGCTCTTCAAAGTCGGCATCTGCCTCCCTGCCGGCCCCTACGTTACTGATGACGACGTCCGCTACATCGTCGACACCATCAAAACTGCGATCGGTTAGTACGAGTTGATTAAGCAAAAGTAAGACAATTTTAAAAATATTAAATTCAAACAAATAACTAACATTATTAACCATTAAAACCTGTCAAATGAAAAGACTATCGTTCTTTCTGGAGACAACAGTAGTTAGACTACTGTCAGTCGTTGCGCTTGCTTTTTCAGGCACAACCTTGGCTATGGCCGGTTCTTATACTTTTACGTTTGTTAACCCAGATTGGGAAGCTGAGCAAATAACTAAAGAAACCCCACTTAGCAAATGGATTACTGAAGATGGACACCAGTATATAAAACGTATTGCGGAAATTTCCAAAGCAAAACTCGATGACGGATGGGATAATCTGATCATTTTCGGCACCAGCAATAGCGAGCAGTACGGGACTATCAATTTTGAACTTAGCGAAGCCGCTAGAGTGATTCCTACTAAACTCGTTATTAAAATGCGAAGACACAACGGCGGAGACGGAATCATTCCAGACTTCAATATGAAACTTTATGACTCATCGGCAGAAGAAGGTGTTACTCAATTGGTTGATGCAACGTCTCCTACCGAATATGTTTTCGAAGGTGCGACAATGCCCAACTATGGAGGCGAGCCAATTGACAATATTATTCTGACAACCAATTTTGCTGTGAGACTTTATTCACTCACCGTCTATTTCGATGATGTCACGCCTCCCTCTGAGCCCGAAATCGGACTTGATGCCGACCCCGAAACTCCGCTTGAAGCAGGTACGGCAGTAACTATCAGCTGCCCGGGTGCGAAGAGCATCGCAATCACGAACTACACTATCTCGGGTCATGCGCTTGCTCCCACCATAATCGAAAGTGAAACAGCGTCGTACACTGTTGATGCAAACAACCGTCGTATTGATGTCGAAGCTACGATGGCCGACGAAACAAAGGTCGGTCAATCTGCATTTTTCGCGGTTAAAGATGCGGAATATGTTCCGACTCTCGCGTTCGGCAACACGCCCGAAAGCGCTGCAGCTCGTTTCCATGCCGCAGCTGCTGGAACCTTCGAACGTCTTGATGACGAAGAAGACGGTACTCAGGTCTATCGCCTTGAATCGACCGGAGCGCTTGAAGGCGACTTCACTGTCAACCTTGCCGGTCAAGCCCATGGCGGACACATTGACGAGGCCCTGACAAACGAGGACTTCCATGCCCATCAAATTGATCCTGACGATCCTTCGAATTGCACCGACACTGACCATCAGCCTTACGTCCTTATTACCGAAGACGGTAACCCGATGACCCTCGTTTCGATGAACCATCCTTCGGCAGTTCCGTTCTCGACCCATCCGAATGTCTATCATGGTGTTACCAAAGCTTTCAACGATGCTACAGTCGAGTTGCGCCTCAAACCCTTCGAATCGGCTGAACTTACAGTTGTGCCTCATGGTGTCAAAACCGGAGTAGAAGCCATTGAAACAGAAAGCGTAGCTACGTCGTTCGAGGCCTACAGCCTTGATGGCCTACGACTCAAGGCTTCATCTACAAAAGATCTTACCCCAGGAGTCTACGTTGTCCGCGACGGAAATACAGTGATAAAAGTTCTTATCCGCTGATAACATAAAGAAAAGGGTAGGGTACTGACAATAAACAGCGCCTGTGTTGTCCTTTGGGCAATGCGGGCGCTGTTTCTCTTTGAGTCCAAACACCAGACGAGATCCTTGGCAGTGGTAAATTCTGTCATATCGAAACTTTATCTCACAAATGATGGCTGAAAGTATAAAACTTTTGTATATCTTTGCAAATCGACTCCTAAAATATTAATCTTTAATGGCTAAATATTTATGCCTA
>CAYVXC010000152.1:0-2057 GCA_964454925.1 uncultured Bacteroides sp. | reverse complement strand
CTTTGCAAATCGACTCCTAAAATATTAATCTTTAATGGCTAAATATTTATGCCTATGAAAAAATCAGTACTTACAATTTTGTCAATTTTCTTTGTCGCCCTTGCTGCCAAGTCTCAGACAATCGAGCAAAACGGGATTAAATACACAGTTGATACTACATCCAAGACCGCTTCGGCTTCGTTTGCCGACGCCGAGATGACCGATGCTGTAGTCGTTCCGATGGTGACATACGACAATGTAGAATACCAGGTTACAAGCTTGGCCGACCGGGCGTTCTTTGGCTGCCGAGGCTTGAAGACCATAAAACTACCTGCGACCGTAAAATCGGTGGGCACCTTTGCTTTTCTTGGGTGCGATCTTCTCGAACGAGTTGACATTCCTTCGTTAAACGATTGGTTAGCTATCAAATTTGCCGACGGTTTCTCAAACCCGCTGATCAATGCCCATGATTTATATATTGATAATGTCCTGTTGACCAATCTTGTACTTCCGGAAGGGATGACAGAAGTGTCAAACTTCGCTTTTACCGGAGCTTCAATAACCTCGATTACGCTGTCTTCCACTCTCACCGAAATCGGAAGCCATGCATTCTATGAATGTACATCACTCCAAACCTTCTCTTCCGGCCAGTCATTGAAAACAATCGGAATTCAGGCTTTCGACGGGTGCTCAGCGCTTAGTGAGGTCATACTTGGATCCTCGGTTACCGATGTCAAAGGATATGCTTTCAACCAATGTCCCTCTTTGAAAACTGTAACCTTCGGGCCTAATGTTTCCAATGTGGGAACAGACGCATTTGCGGGTTGTGACGCGCTGGAGGCTGTCAATATTTCCGATATTGCTTCATGGTGCCGCATCGATTTTGCGAATGCCGGCGCAAATCCGCTTGCCAAGGCTCATGTTCTTTTGATTGACGGGAAAGAAGTCACCGACCTTGTCATTCCGTCGGGTATAACCGAAATCAAAGAAGGCGCATTTTCCGGGTGTACGGCGATAGAACGAGTCATCCTCGGCAGTGACGTCACAAAAATAGAAACGAA
Organism: uncultured Bacteroides sp.; assembly: GCA_964454925.1. GTDB lineage: Bacteria > Bacteroidota > Bacteroidia > Bacteroidales > Muribaculaceae > CAG-873. The sequence goes on along the minus strand of CAYVXC010000152.1, from coordinate 1,017 downwards.
AGCATTTAACTCGTGTCCTGCTCTCAAAAGCGTGGCCTTTGCCGGACCGGTAACTTCAATTGGTGACTATGCCTTCGAAGGTTGTCCTCAGCTTGCTGATCTCCACTTACCTTCGACCTTGACCACTATTGGCGACTATGCTCTCTATGGTACATCTTTGAAAAATGTCGAGATACCGGCCGGCCTGACCGTCTTACCCGACGGAGTATTCGGCGAGTGTGAACAATTATCTGAAGTGTCATTCCCCGAAGGTGTGACATCCATTGGATTTGGATGTTTTTACGGGTGTACTGAATTAACCGAAATCGTTCTTCCCGCATCACTTAAGAAAATAGGGAAAAGTGCATTCAATGGTTGTTCGAAACTTAAAACGATCCATCTCGGAGAAGGCATAGAATCGATTTCGGCGTTCGGCTTCGGATCGTGTCGCGCCCTTACCGACATATATGTCAATGCCGTCGAGCCGCCTGTAGCTCCGGAAAGTGTCTTTTCGGCCTATACAGCGACCCTTCATGTTCCCCAGAACAGCGTGTCGGCATATAAAGATGACTCAACGTGGGGTAAATTTACGGATATCCGCGGAATCGAAAGTGGATCAGCCGATATTATATCTGATTCAGACATTACTCTAAACGGCCGGACCGTTAGCTTTAGCGACCCTATGCGAGAAGTCGAAATCCTGACAGTCGAAGGCCGGCTGATCTATAAAGGCATCGCGACGACGGTGACACTTTCCCCGGGATTTTATGTATTCCGGATATTGAACCGGACGATTAAAATCAAAATCTAACACTCGTAAGTCATTGCGCGGCGGTTTTCCCACCTTCGCGCAATGACTCTATTTCGATTTGCTGAAAATTAGATCCCCTCGAAAACTGTTGACCAACAAACTATTGGCGTTAAGTAAACTTGTTCGAGAAAAAATATTCAAAAAAATCGTCCAAAATATTTGGTGGGAACAGAAAAAATGCCTAACTTTGCATCGCTTTTGAGCCCAAGACGGGGTGTAGCTCAGTT
>CAYVXC010000151.1:0-4810 GCA_964454925.1 uncultured Bacteroides sp. | reverse complement strand
GTCATCAGTTTGTCGACATAGTCGCGGTCGCCCTCGGCGGTGAGAAATTCGCCGGTGGAGATGTCGAGAAAAGCCACACCGATTTTTCCGTGACGTCCCGGATGATAGGCAGCCAGAAAGTTGTTTTCACGGTGATCGAGGATATTATCATCAATCGACACTCCGGGAGTGACGAGTTCGGTGATGCCGCGCTTGACGAGTTTCTTTGTCAGTTTCGGATCCTCAAGCTGCTCACAGATGGCCACCCGTCGTCCGGCGCGAACCAGTTTCGGCAGATAGGTATCGAGTGCGTGATGGGGAAAGCCGGCGAGCTCGACCGACGAAGCCGAGCCGTTGGCACGGCGCGTGAGTGTGATTCCAAGTATTTCGGATGAAGCTATCGCATCGTCACAGAACGTCTCGTAAAAGTCGCCCACACGAAAAAGAAGGATCGCATCGGGATGTTTCTCCTTCATTTCGAGGTATTGCTTCATCAGCGGGGTCTCGACCGGTTTCTTTGCCATTCGTCAGGAGTGTTTGTGGAGCTGTTGGGGATTATCAAACTTCACGATCGCGTCGACCAGAGTTGTATCGAGAGGAGCCGATGACTGGGTCGCGACGTCGAAACCGGCAAGGATGGTGGTTGCCTGGGTCTTGACCACACCGGTTTCCGGGTTCAGAATCCGTTGATAGACGGTGATTGACCGTTCACCAATATGAGTGACCATCGTGACAACTTCAATCGGCTCTCCCATCCGTGTCGGGACGAGAAAATCGACGTTAATATTTACCACCACGGCCGCTACTGTCCGGGGTGAGAACTCACCGCCGGTGAAGCTGCTGAAATAGCTGATTTTTCCAAGATCGAAGAAAGCCATATAGACGTTGTTGTTGATATGGCCGAAGGTATCGAAGTCGCCGAAGCGTGTCTGGAGAGGGACACGGTGACGGAACTCGTGGGGAATAGGTTTTAATCGTTCTGCGGGGTCCATATATGAGATTTGACGGAGAGTCAGTGAATTATTAAACGTGAGATTATATTGGTGCCGACGGCTTCGTTGATTCGGCGCACGATCGCATCGGCCATGAATCCCAGCTCGGTTTTCAGCGGTCCGGAGGCTATGACTACGTGGAGTTCGTCGCGGTCGATCCACCGCCGTGTAGTGACGCGGTTGACGGTCGGCCCTACGATCTCGGACCAGACATAACAGGCCTTGTGGCGGTCGAAGCCGCTCTGTTGACCCGATGCCTCGATAGCCTGACGGATGATTTCGTCGACACGGGTTGGATAACGGCGTTTCATGATCGCGGAGGAGAGAATGACAACGGTTCGAAGACACCCCCTGACACGGACCACATTCCGTGTTCGGCGGGTACACGCGACAGAATTTCGTCGAGATGTTTCCGGTTGGTGTCGGTTATGAAAATTTGCCCGAAATTTTCGTCTGTCACCAGACTGATGATATTTTCAACACGCCGCGCATCGAGTTTATCAAAGATATCGTCAAGCAGAAGGAGCGGACGGATCCCGGTGGTCTGATGAAGAAAATCATATTGAGCGAGCCTCATGGCGATTGTGAAAGTCTTGGCCTGGCCCTGAGAGGCGGTGCGTCTCAGCGGCATGGTGTCGACCGTCATTTCAAGATCGTCGCGATGGGGGCCGACCGACGTAAATTTCAAGGCGCGGTCGCGGTCGCGATAGTGATTAAGCAGGTCTGCCAACGACGAGTCCGGAAGTTCGTCCATCTTGGTGGTCAGGGAAATGGCCGTCAGTTCGTGGCCCGAAGTGATCGCGCCATAGTAGCGGGCATGAATCCCGGCCAGCCGGTCGGTGAACTGTCGTCGGGCAGCCGTGATATAGGATGAATACATATCCATGGCCGTCTCATATGCCATGAACAGCGAGGCGTCAAGAGATCCCTCGCGGAGAAGCTTATTCCGGTTTTCGAGAGCACCGGTGTACTTTATCAGCGCATCGAGATAGCGGGCATCGCCCTGACTGATGACCATGTCCATCAGCCGTCGTCTCACTTCGCCGGGACCGGTAACAAGTTCCATGTCGACAGGCGACACAAGGACAGCCGGAAAAAGACCTATGTGGGAACTTAGGCGCTTGTACTCCTTGCCGCCCCGCTTGACCGATTTACGGCGACTGCCTCCGAGACTGACGTTGATGTCCTCGTCGGCACCCTGGCGGTCATAACGGGCCTGAAGCAGGGCAAAATCTTCGCCGCGGGTAATCATCAGTCCGTCGCCCGCACCGGTGAAACTCTTTGTAAAACTCAAATAATAGATGGCATCGAGCAGATTGCTCTTTCCCATCCCGTTATCGCCCAAAAAACAGTTCAGTTTCGCCGAGAAACCGAGATTTGCCGACGCAATATTTTTAAAGTTGGTCAGTTTGAGCGACTTGAGTATCATTATTTGCCAAACTTGGTCGAAAAGAACATCAGCTGATAGGGCAGCGCGTTGTTCCAGTAGTCGCGGTTGTGAACACCCGGACGGCTGATATAGTCGTGGGGAATCTTGGCGTCAAGAAGAGCCTGATGGAAGTTCCGGTTGACTTCGGCGAAGAAGTCTTCTGAACCACAGTCAAAGATCAGATTCTGTTCACCGGGTTTGATTGACGGAACAAGATTGATGATCGTGTGGGTTTCCCATACTTCGGGGTTATCCTTATATTCGCCGAGAGCCTGGGCAATTTTCCAACGGTTAGTGAACGGGAGGAAGTTCAGTCCACCGCTTGTAGAGCCGATATTCTTCCAGATGTCGGGGTGACGGAGACCAAGCCAATAGGCACCGTGGCCACCCATGCTGAGACCGGTGATGGCGCGATAGGCGGGATCGTTGACTGTCGGGTATTTCGCATCGATGTAGGGTACAAGTGTTTTGGTGATGAACGACTCCATCTGAACTTTCGGGTTGACGGTTGAATCGAAATACCATGTGTCGCGTCCATCGGGCATTACCATAACCACACCGAATTGGTCTGCAAGGTCACCAAGATCGGGACGAACGATGCCCCACGAACCATAGTCGCCGCCATAGCCGTTGAGAAGGTAAACCGTCGGGAAAGCACCGTCGACAGGGCCGGTTCCATCGGGAGTGATGACCGTCACTTTCATGGGGGTTTCGAGATAAGGGTCGGCGGCCACGGTGACTGTATCGGCGGTAAACGCGCGGGCACCCAGTGCGCTCATCAGACAAAGTGAGGCAAGAGTGAAAATTCGGTTGATCATGAGTCGTTATTTTGTTTGATTGGTATTCTTGTTGAAACGCGAATCGAGATAGTCGACAATAAGTTCGGTAATCGAGTCGAGGTCGAGACGCGAGGTGCTGAACGTCAGGTCATAGCCTGCGGCATCGCCCCAACGTTTGTCAGTATAGAAGTTATAGAAATTCGCGCGGAGTTTATTAGTCTTTTCGGCATATCTCAAAGCCTCTTCGTGGCTCATCGACGGATTGCGTTCGACGATACGTTTCGCGCAATGCTCGGGTTCGGCATGAACGAAGATATTGACCACGTTCGGAACATCGCGCAGAACATAGTCGGCACTCCGGCCAACGATGACACACGGTCCGCGGTCCGCTATTTCATGAATGAAATCACACTGGGCCTTATAGAGCGCATCGTCGCTTATCGAAGTCGAACCTGAGAACCCGGCGAAGGGATTGACACCGAGAGAAAACGAGAAAAGCCCGCTTATGAAGTGGGGCCGACGTTCATCGTTTTTCTCGAAAAATTCGGGATTCAGACCTGAACGCTTGGCGGCATCAAGAAGAAGTTCCTTGTCATAGAAGGCTATTCCGAGACGATCGGCCAGTTTTCGGCCGAGCAACCGGCCACCGCTACCCATCTGGCGTCCCACGGTGATTACAAACTTCTCGGGAAGAGGCGGAAGAGATTTTTGTGTGTCGTTGGCCATAACTGATAATTGTTTTTATTTGGCCGGACGGGCAATTTTGTCTTTCGCAGCCTGTTTTTCGAGTCTTTTGATCCGTTCGGCTGTTTCGGGATGGGACGAGAACATTTTCTGGAAATAGTTAGCGCTCGCACCACCTTCCATTTTCTGAATCTTTTCCAGGGAAGAGATCATGCCCCATGGATTGAGGCCTGCATCTTTCAAAAATTTATAGCCATAATCGTCGGCTTCTTTTTCCTGCTTCTGGGAATACTTGGCACCTACAAACTGCTGTCCGAGCTGTCCGAGCTGAGAATTGCTCAAAGCGGCGGGTATACCACCGGTCGAACCTATAGCACCAAGGAGAATTTTATTTACAAGTTCCTGGCGGGCCTGTTTCAGCGAATGTTTTTTAGCAACGTGGCCGATTTCGTGACCCATGATGCCCAGAAGTTCCTCGTCGGTCATGATATCCATCAGACCCGAGTAAACGCGGACACTTCCGTCGGGACAAGCGAACGCATTAACATCCGAAGTCAGGTAGACCTTGAAGTTCAAAGGTTTGTTACCCACGCTCGTCAAGCCTTTTGTCAGGCGGTTGAGACGTTTGGTGTACTCGCTTTCGGCGGGTGCAACCTTGTTTTTGGCATCGAGTTGAGCGACCGATGCACGCGAATATTCGGCGATTTTGCTGTCTGTCAGCTTTGACATCTCGAGGCCGCCACTGACAGCTGTTCCGATAAGACTACCCAGGTTAACGGGCTGTGACGCAAATGCCGGAGAACCTATTCCGAAAAACAAACCGACTGCAAGAGCAGAAAAAATAGTTTTAAGAGATTTCATATCAAGTGTGGGTAAAATCAATGTTAAATAGTAACAACGGGGATGTGTACGGCAAATTTAGTGATAAATCCCGACTCTTCCAACCC
>CAYVXC010000150.1:0-4908 GCA_964454925.1 uncultured Bacteroides sp. | reverse complement strand
TTGAGGGGCGACCAAGTATTGCGACGTCCTACAGGTGGCGGAGGTGGAAGAGGGCGTAGAGGGCGCCGGCGGTCATATAGCGGAAGTGGCGAAAGGGGGGAACGGAGCGGCGGTCGGCCCAGGCGCGCCAGGGTATTCGCAGTGGCGCAGTCAGCGGCCGGGTGACGGCGATGACGGCTCCTCGTGATTTAAGGAATCCCGGTGATGGCTTGCGAAGCCCGGTCGGTTGGGCGGGATGGGCGGCGACAGAAACCGCACAGTGGAGAACCCGAAGTCCGCGTCTGAGAGCCGCGCGGATGAAAAAAGCCTCTTCGCCGGCGGTCAGAACCGGCGCCCCGATACCTGCCAACGGCGAGAATTTTAATCCGGCCCGACGGATAGCATCAAGCCGTCCTCCGATTTCGATGGACGAGACATAGTAGTTTTTCCACGGACGGTCAAGCGAATGGCCGTCGGGAGGATAGCGTTTCAATGAAGGTCCGGCGTAGCGGAAGGTAAGGATGTCGGCCTCGGGCATCGTGTCAAAAGCCGTGACAACCATTTCGAGCGCATGGCGATCGTAGGTCAAATCGTCATCAGCGATGAGAAACAAGGGTGCATCGGCGTGGTCAAAGAGATTGTTCCGGTTGACACTCAATCCTTTTGTGGGCGTAAAGATGACCCGGATATCCGATCGGCGACCGATCTCGGCCGGTATTTCGGGCGGGGTGGCGGTGTCGGGATGCTGACACGAGACGAGATAGGCCACTCCGTTGACTTCGGGCGCCCCGGACTCCGCAAAACGACGAAGCCCGTCGCCACCGAGGGTGGCGACGAGCACTTCGAGTCGTTTCGGAGAGGGATTATTTCTTGAGTTCGGCAACTTTTTCGATTGTGCGTCGGAGCTGACCCCAGAAACGTTCTACGGCAGGAATATACATGCGTTCGCTGGGCGAGTGGACGTTCTGAAGTGTCGGACCAAACGAAACCATGTCGAGGTGGGGATATTTCTGGAGGAACAGGCCACATTCGAGACCGGCGTGGATGGCTTTGATAGCGGGCTGAACCCCATAGAGTTCCTTATAGGCCTCACCGGCGATCTTCATGATGGTCGAGTCCATGTTGGGAGCCCATCCGGGATAACCGTCTCCGTGGGTGACTTTTGCACCGGCGAGAAGAAAAAGGGCTTCGACACGGTGAGCGATGTCCCATTTGCGCGATTCTACCGACGAACGCTGGCTGGTGGTGACGAGGATTTCGTTGTCGCCGATCATCTTGACGCTGGCGAGGTTGGTCGAGGTTTCGACGAGGCCTTCGAGGTCGCGGCTCATTGAGATGACTCCGTGGGGAGCGGCATAGAGAGCGGGGACGAGGTGGGCGGTGGTGTCGTGGTCGACAGCAAACTCAGGACGTTCAACCGATTCGATGGTCAGTTCGATGGTCGGTTCGACGGGATCGTATTCATTGTGGACTTCGGCGGCAAAGACGTTAAAGGCGGCCACGATGTCGTCGCGTTTCGAAGTGTGGACACCGAAGATGGCGTGAGCTGCGCGGGGGATGGCGTTACGCAGGTTGCCGCCGTCGATTTCACAAAGCGAGAATTCGTGTTTTGCGCTTACCGACCAGAGGAAACGGGCGAGAAGCTGGACGGCGTTAGCACGGCCGGCGTTGATGTCGCTGCCCGAGTGACCTCCCTGGCCTTTGGCGATGTCGACTTTAAAATACTGGAAATCGGTCGGAGCAACCGAACGGTGGTAGGTGAAGGTGCAGGTTGTGTCGACACCGCCGGCACAGCCAACGAAAATTTCAGCATCGTCCTCCGAATCGAGGTTGAGGAGCATCGTGCCGTGGATCATATCGTCACCGAGATTATTAGCGCCGGTCAGACCGGTTTCTTCGTCAACAGTAATAAGGGCTTCGAGCGGACCGTGAACAAGGGTGTCGTCGGTCAGAGCGGCGAGCGCACCGGCGATGCCGATTCCGTTGTCGGCTCCGAGAGTGGTTCCGTCGGCATGTACCCAGTCGCCGTCTACAATAGTGGTGATCGGGCTGTTTTCAAAGTCGAAGTTTTTATCGTTGCTTTCGCATACCATATCCATGTGGGCCTGCATGATGATGCCGGGGGCATCTTCGTGGCCGGGAGTGGCCGGTTTGCTGATCACGACGTTGCCGATAGCGTCGGTCTTGGCGTCGAGATTGTGCTTTTTTGCAAAGTCAAGGAGATATTGACGGATTTTACCTTCCTTTTTCGAAGGACGGGGTACCTGATTGATTTCGTCGAAGATTTCGAACACTTTCTTCGGCTCGAGGTCTTTCATTTTCATATTGTACGTGAGTTTGAGGTTATGTTGGGTTAGATAGTTTAAAAATGGGCTGTAAGGCACTTAAAATATCTTTATGCGATTGAAATAGTGTTAAATCGCGTCCTTAATCGACCACTAAGTTACAATTTTTTTTTAGAAACGCCAAAATATAAGTTTAACTTTCTTATATTTGCACCGCGAAATGACGCCGGCGTTCCCGGCGCCTTAAAACGTGACATTATGAAAGTGATTCTGCTGACAATCGGACTGGCCGTTTTTCTTGTCCTGATCGCCCTTCTCCTCCTCGGGGTGAAGGCCTTGTTTGTCAAAGGCGGACGTTTCCCTTCGTCCCATGTGTGCGGAAATGCCCGACTCCAGCGCCGGATCGCCCGTAAATGACTCGCTTACCGAAGAATGAATAACAAAAAAAATAAACAAATAACCAGTCTATAAATAAACAATGAAGAAACTTGCTTTAAGCATCGTGGCCTGCTTCACGGCCCTTTTCAGCCTTTCATCATGCGGCGGCGACAAAGGCGGCGCAAACGACAGCATCCAGGGCGCAACCGACAGCACCGAGGTTGCCGCTCCCGACACCTCGAAAGTGCATGCCCATCAGTTCGAAACGACGCTGAACATCCGTTATATCGACCTGGAAAAGATTCTGGCCGAATATAACTATGCCAAACAGGAAAACTCGAAGCTCAACAACCAGAGCCAGAAAGTCGAAACCCGCGCCCGCGAACTCGACAAACAGCTGACCAACAAAGCCAACGCCATTCAGCAGAAAGGCAACAACAACGGATATACGAGCCAGCAGGACTATGAAAAGGACATGGCCGACTTCCAGGCTCTTCAGCAGAACGCCCAGCAGGAAATGGCCAAACTTCAGCAGAACCTCGAAGCCAACGGCATCAAGGCCCAGGCCGCTATCATGAAATCGATCGAGAACGAACTGACGAAATACAACAACGAGAAGCACTATGACGCCATCCTTCTCAAATCGTCGGGAATCTTCAATCCCTCGCTCGATATCACCGACGAAATCATCGCGATCCTCAATGCCGCTCCCGCCGCAACCGAGGAAACCAAATAATTTCGTCTCCCCTATCCCGCCAACACAACCTCTTTGTCCAAGTAAATGCCTTTAACCGACAGTCTGACAGCTCCGATCGCCACTCCGCGACGCGATTCTCTCGTTATCATTCCGATGTACAACGAGCGCGAGAACGCCGCCGCCATCATCAACGCCGTTCTCGGTCTTGACGGTGACCTTTTCGACATTCTCGTCATCGAGGACAACTCGCCCGACGGAACAGCCGAAATCGTCAAAGAGCGGATGCAGTCGAACCCCGGCCGCGTACATATCATCGAGCGCAAAGGCAAACTCGGACTCGGAACGGCCTATATCGAAGGTTTCAAGTGGGCTCTTGAAAACGGATATAAATATATATGTGAGATGGATGCCGATTTCTCTCACAACCCGCTCGACCTTCTCAAACTCAGATCTGCCGTGGCCGAAGGCAAAGGCGATGTCGCCGTCGGATCGCGCTACGTGACCGGTGTCAACGTTGTCAACTGGCCGATGGGCCGTGTGCTGATGTCGTACTACGCATCGGCCTACGTCCGCTTCGTCACCCGGATGAAAACCCGCGACACAACGGCCGGATTTGTCTGCTATCGCCGCGAAGTTCTCGAAGACATGGATCTCGACGCAATCCGATTCAAAGGCTATGCGTTCCAGATCGAAATGAAATTCACCGCCACCGAACTCGGCTATAAAGTTGTCGAAGTTCCGATCATCTTTATCAACCGCGTACTCGGCACTTCGAAGATGAACAGCGGAATTTTCGGCGAAGCTCTCTTCGGAGTCATCAGGCTGAAATGGACGAGCATCTGGAAAAAGAAAAAACGCCGGGTCCACGGGCCGGCTCCGCAGAAACAATAACCCCAATCACCTTCAAAAAGTGAAAACACTGATATACAACGCGTCGGTCAACGGTATCCCCGGTTCATGGATACTCTTTGACCGACGTTTGATTTTAGGCATCGGGGGCGCCACGGATCCCCTCCCCGATGCTGACGAGACAATAGACGCCGGCGGAGACACAATTCTTCCCGGCGCAATCGATGCCCACGTCCACTTCCGCGAACCGGGTCTGACCCACAAGGCCACGATGGCAACCGAAAGCCGGGCCGCGCTCGCCGGCGGAGTGACCGCATGGTTCGACATGCCCAACACCAAGCCTCCGACCGTCACATGCGAGGCCGTCGAGGAAAAACGGCGCATCGCGGCCGAGACGGCCGTCGCCAACGGCGCCTTCTTTATCGGGCTGACCAACGACAATCTCGACGAAGTCCTCGCCGCCGATTTCAGCGTGATTCCGGGCGTAAAAGTCTTCATGGGGTCTTCGACCGGGAACATGCTCGTCGATGACGAATCGACACTCGTCCGCGCCTTCCGTTCGCTGAAAGCTCCGATCGTGGTCCACGCCGAAGACGAAGCCACCATCGCCCGGGCGAAAACCGGGGCCATCGCCAAATATGGCCCTCAGCCACCGGTCGAGGCCCACAGCGAGATCCGACCCGCCGAAGCGTGCGTAAAAGCTACAGCCCACGCCATCGA
>CAYVXC010000149.1:0-4957 GCA_964454925.1 uncultured Bacteroides sp. | reverse complement strand
CCTGTCAACATAGACTTTGCCTCTGAATTGAGCATAGTCTTTTTTGATTTTAGGCTTGAATGATATTACATATTGCAGTCGTTCCTCTGAATATTCAGGTTTTTCCATCTTGAATTCGAAGTCTGTCAATTCATGTTCAGTAAAAAGTAAATCTGCATTTTTAACAAAATCAACATTGACAGCAAGATTTGGGCCACCCACAATCTTCACGGCAATTGTATCGCCGCTCTTTTGACTTACAAGACGACGACCCCTGTCAATCTGTACTCGGTCAAAATCAACAATCCTTTTATTATATTGAGTCTTATAGACATTGATTGCGGCTTCTGAGACACCGATGAAGCGTTTTCCTTTACGGATTGTTTCTCTGTAAAACATGGCTAACATATCCTTATTTACAGAGTAGTTCTCCGGGATTTTTTTAATTGCAGCTGAAATAATCTTCATGGGGTCACCACTGTATATGACAACTTCCGACAATTCTACCGGCTGTTTCTCAAGTCTGATAAGATTATGGTCGGACATGAGGCTGTCTGTTGGAATGGAGCGAGTAGTAAAGCCAAGGGTTGAAAATGTCACATTTGCATGTCCGTTGTCTGGAATTAAAAAGATGAATTTCCCTTCTGTATTGGTTATCGTGCCGATGTTAGTTCCATCAAGGGATATGTTGACGTTCGGCAAACCTTTCCGATTACGACAATCAATTACCTTGCCTGTAATAGTTCTCATAGATTGGGCAGACAAATTCACCCCAAATCCAAAGAAAATGAGGCATAGGGTAATATGAAGGTATGTAGGTGGTCGTTTCATAATCAAGATGATTTATTCAGTATGCAAAATTACAATGGAATCATCATTCTGCTATTACAAAAAGTACGGCAGACGTTATCAATTTTTCCGAAAAGATAGTATGATACCATTTAAAGGACCCTTTCTCGGAAATAATTGTAAGAAACACAGAATAATTCATAATAATCTATCTGAACATTCGCTGTAATTTTGCAGCGGATAAACTAAACACTTCACAGATATGTTGAAAAATAAAATTTTTGCATCAATTATTATCTGCCTTTACTCTTTCGGTATGAATACGATGGCTCAAGGTGTAAACGATCACAGCGACTCACTCTATCCATTGGGTAACTTTGACCATGAAGTGACCCAACCCGCACCGGGTAGCGATACTATAGACGGAGGCCCTCAAGCTGCATCTGACATAACATCGGTTGTCGGAGTCCCACTTGTTATGCTTAACAATGGGGTCATGATGCCCCGTTTCGGGCTTGGAACACAAGTGCAAAGTATGGAAGGAGCAAACCAACGACAAGAGCTTAATGAGACAGTCCGTGGTATGGTAATATCGGCTCTTCAATCCGGTTATAGTCATCTTGATGATGCTATGTTCTATTATAATGAACGTGGAACCGGCTGGGGAATAAAAGAAAGTGGTATTCCTCGAGAAGAAATTTGGCTGACAAGCAAGATTTCCGGAAATCTCGCCGACGCTCAGAATGCGTTTGAGGGAATGCTTCAACGCTTACAGGTAGATTATATTGACCTTGTGTATATTCACCACCCGGCAGGTACACTTTCTGACATACTTGCATGTTGGAGAGTTATGGAAAAGGAATATAAGGCAGGTAGAATTCGTGCGCTTGGGATAAGTAATTTTGACAACAGAATGGAGGCATTCAATTATATCATGGAGAACGCGGAAATTAAGCCCCAAGTTGCCCAGATAGAGTGTCATCCGCTTGCTCAAAGAAAGGAAGCCAGACAACTTTATGCAGATAATTACGACATTCAAGTGGAATGTTGGTATCCACTTAATCATAATCGAGGAGATGTAACCAATACGACTCTCCAACAGATTGCTTCTGCTCATGGAAAGTCAGTATATCAGATTATACTACGCTGGCACATGCAGGAAGGGCTTTGTCCCGTCCCCTGATCAACTAACCCCGCACACATTCTTGAAAACATAAGTATCTTCGACTTTGAGTTGACCGATGAGGAAATGGCTGCAATCCGTGCTATTGACCGAGGCGATGCAGGAAGATCGTTCAATCTTTCATACGGTAACTGGGGATTCGGAAACTTTCAGGATTACACCTACGAACATAATTACGAACCGGCATTCACCGAAACTGACCAATATGAAAGTGTTGACCTTGGACTCAGCGTGAAGTGGGCAACATTCAATGTCGGTGCAACCTCACCGACCGACCTCGGCGGTCTTTATGGCTGGGGAGACGTTACTGGTACAAACCACTCAGAGAACAGCGATGAATATCCTTCAGCAAATCCTCCGGCAAGCATCTGCGGCACTGAATACGACATTGCCACTAAAATGTGGGGCAGCGAATGGCGCATGCCCTCACAAGCCGAAATGGTGGAACTGGCTGAAAAATGCACGTGGGAATGGACAACAGTTGACGGTGTAAACGGCATGACGGTAACAGGCACCAATGGAAATTCAATCTTCCTGCCCGCTGGCGCCACCCGAACGGGCGATACTGTGTCGGGAATGGTTGGCAAACGTGGAAATTATTGGTCTGGAACACTTTGGGTATCTGACAATAAATTCGCCTCATATCTATATTTCTACGATGACGCATCTCGTGTTCAGCCGGAGCGTAGCAACCGTCGATATATCGGAATGTCAATCAGACCTGTTACTTCTTCGAGTACCGGAATTGAAGGAGTTGTAATCAACGAAACAACTGAAACTGCAATTTATGACCTCAACGGACGCCGGATTTACAACACCGATAATCTCAAAGGAATCTATATCATCAAGGATTCCAAAGGGACACACAAGGTTATTCTATAAAACACTATCAGATGAAGAGAGAGGAGGCTGCCTTGGGTTGCCTCCTTTTTATTAGAAAGGGGAATTTTGGAAATTTCTACGGAAAAAATCGTAAGTCTTATATTGACAGTCCATACTAACTTTGCAGTATAATATTAAACACAAGTTATATGAAGCAGATTTTTATATTTTTATTCAGCTTGCTGGTTGCCGTGACATCATGCAGGGCTAATGAAACAGACGAACCCCAGCAAATCATTTTGGGCGAAGGGAACAATGCTTATTTCTCTGGGAAAAAAGTGCTTGTGGCATATTTTTCATGGGGAGGCACAACCAAACGCATGGCCGAACAAATCCAATCGATAACCGGTTCGGATATTTTTGAGATTATCCCGGTCAATCCTTATCCGACTGAATATACTCCTTGCACGGAAGTGGCTCTTGAAGAACGTGACAATGATGCACGCCCTGCGATAAAGGGTACTGTGTCAGACTGGGATCAGTATGACATAGTATTCATTGGAGGGCCGGTATGGTGGCATACAGCACCAATGATCCTGCATACTTTCTCAGAAAGTTATGATTTCGGTGGTAAGGTAGTTGTACCCTTCTGCACCTATGCTTCAACATATCGGGATGAAACTTTACAGGCTATTGTAGATATGACTCTGGAAGCCGACCACCTCGAAGGGCTCGGCCTTACAAGTGGCTCGATAAATGAAAGCCGCATTCAGACATGGATTGACCTGATCAATGAGCAATACGGCAACCTCAATTCCGGAGGTACGGATATTGCTCCGATGGATGGCATCGTGGAGTTGTGGCAAAGGGGAAACATTCCTGGATTCCGTGAAAACGTCAACAATTCAGACGGTCCTGATTTTATGCCAAATATGTTGGTTTATACTGTCCCGGAGAATATTCAGCCAAAGGGTGCTGTAATGATTTGTCCCGGAGGCGCATTCATGTTCCGCAGTATGCAGAATGAGGGTTATGACATAGCCAATATGCTTGTGCCTATGGGATATCAATGTTTCATAGTTAATTATCGCATCAGTCCGTATTCTATGCAGGCGAGCGCAACCGATCTGCAAAGGGCTATCCGTTATGTGAAGGCACACGCAGATGACTATCGAATAAATCCGAAGAATGTTGCACTTGTCGGATTTTCTGCCGGTGGCATTTTGAACGGGGAGGTATTGCTAAACTGGCGTGATCTCACGAACGGTACCGCACTTGACAGTTCATACCGTCCCGATGAACTTGATAATGTGCCGGTATCTGCTTGCGTGGTCGGAATGATTTATTCTTTCTATGGTCATTTAAGTGTGTCTATGAACGATGTTGAGACCCTTCGTGGGGCAAATCTTCCACCTGCTTTCTATTGCTGGGGAACACGGGATGGTTTTGCCGGACAATTCACGCAAAATTCTAATGCTGTTGAGGAGGCAGGATGTACTGTAGTAAAGAAAGTCCTTCAAAATTATCCTCATGGGTATGGTTCAGGAGGCAATTCCAACGTCTGGGGAACGGACTTTGATGCTTTCCTTACCCCAATTATGGAAAATAATACTTCATCAGTAGAGTCTGTTAATTCTACTCCGGATAATTCTGAAGTTAAAATATACGACTTAAACGGGCGAATGATTGCTTCCGAAACTCAAATGAGCAAAGGCATTTACATAGTAAAATCAAATAACGGTACTCATAAAATATTAAAATAAGCAAGAATGAATAAATTTCGTACACTCGGATTGTCTGGACTTCGTGTTTCGGCAGTAGGTCTCGGTTGTATGGGTATGAGCCATGCCTACGGTAAGCCAGCAGACAAAGAAGATATGATCCATTTGCTTTCCGATGCCGTTGACATGGGATATACGTTTTTTGATACGGCAGAGGTATATGGCACCCTCGATAATCCACATCATAATGAGGAACTGCTCGGTGAGGCGCTTCGCTTCTACCGTAACAATATAGTGATTGCGACAAAATTCGGTCTGTCCTTTGACAACCCGGAAGGTGCAGGTCCTCATCCGCTTATTCCTGACGCACGACCGGAAACCATCAGAAAAGCGGTTGAAGGTTCATTACGTCGTTTGCAGACTGACCATATAGATTTATACTATCAGCACCGCATCGACCCGG
>CAYVXC010000148.1:2164-5011 GCA_964454925.1 uncultured Bacteroides sp. | reverse complement strand
GCAGGTGTCACCGTCGTTACCCGCGACGCCGCTACCAACGACATCACCAAAGCTGTCATCAACACCTTCGCTGTCCGCGACAACAAAGTCAGCCGCTTCACTACCGACGGTGTCAACCAGCCCATCAAGACTGCTCCTTATGCCTACGGTCTGTCTACCGAAAAGAATACCGAAGGTGGTTACGCTATCAAATTCAACTCGACTGCTGATGCCGCCGATGCAAAAGTAATTCTTACTCCCACCACCGAAGGCGAAACCGTTGTGAAATCTGTCGGTGCTGTCTCGAAAGGCGAAAACACCGTAACTATCGATGCTGCCGACATGGTTGATGGCCTCAGCTACAACTGGGCTGTTGAAATCGCCGGTAAACCCGTCGGATCTTCGGGCGTAGTATTCACCGCACCCGCCGACCTCAAAGCCAACTCACGTGGTGGTCTGGCCTGGATCAGCGACACCGAAAGCCCCAACTTCGGTCAGCTCGTCACCTCAGCCGGTTACGCTCAGGGCATCACCGTCTATGCTCCCGACATGACAAAAGTCGGCACCTACAAGCCCGAAGGCAACGCCTGGGTTGCAAGCAAGGTCAACTCACCCTTCCGTATGGGCCAGCTTAACGGTAACGTCATCCTGACTGACTGGTCTGATCCCGGTGCAGGTTACTGGTTCTTCGATCCCTCGAAACCTGAAACTACATACGATATCCTCGGCGGTACACGCGACAACACCGGCGCCCACATCCTTGACGGCAAGTCAATCGGTGGCGGTTCGACCGCAGTCGCCTTCACCGGAACCGGCGCCGAAACCACCATGTACACCTTCAGCGAAGACTTCCCCGCCGGCAACGGCACCATGACACTCACCCGCTCGGTCATCGGCACCACCAATCCCTGGACTGTCGAACCGACCGCCTTCGCCGACATCACCGGTTCGAAACTGATGAAAGGCACCAACGTTGAAATCGTCGCTCTCCCCGAAGGTCTCATCGTCGCCCAGGCTCGCGCCGACGGCAAGAACGTCGAAGGTGAACCCGCATTCGTTTATGTCGACTACAACGGCAACGTGAAGTTCAACTCGGCTTCGCTCGAAGACAAACTGCCTTCGTGTGGTTCAGGTATCGCAGTCAGCGCCGACGGCAAAACCTGGGCTATCTCTGAAGCAAACACCGGTATCGGCATCTGGGATGTTACCTGGAATGACAATGTTCCCGCTCTGACCAAACGCTACATCATCCCCGGTTCGGAAGGTAACAGCGAGGTCAACCAGCTCGCATTCGACAACGCCGGCAACCTCTATGCTTGGCACCGCTCTAACTTCGGTCTCCGCGTATATGCCATTAAGAATGCAGCTCCTGTCGCTCTCACCGCAGCCGTGAAGAGCTCTGTTCTCTCGTCTGAAAGCGGTGTCGAAGATATCGCTACCGATAATCTTGATGTTAACGCCCCCGTTGAATACTTCAACCTCAACGGTGTCCGCGTCAATGGCGATACTCTCGTTCCCGGAGTCTACATCCGTCGTCAGGGTAACGTAAGCACTAAAGTTATCGTTAAATAAACCACTTCCTCTTCGGAGAAGTCTCTAAATCAGGCAGGATTATGGTTCGTAAGGGCCATAATCCTGCTTCTTTTATCCGAAATTGCCTTGATTTAAGTTTTATTAACCCAAATTTAGGTTTATTTGGTTTTATAATCAATTTTTTAAGTATAACTTTGCACCAGAAAAACAAAACAGCGCAAAGTATAGCAATTACCACCGGGGAATACGATGTGATGAGAACAAGCAGAGAAATCTGAAAACGTTTTGTTAGACACATATATACTTGAATTTTGGTTATGAGGGAGGTGCGTTACTGGGAAGTAGCGCACTTCATTTTTTAGCACCCTGGTGCTGACCCACTCTTATAATATGTATAATATGTAATACAAGTAAAATAAGCCTAAATGTAACGGATAGAAAGCGTAGAAGCTATATTTTGCCACCGGTCCTCTGAGCCTTCCGGGCCTCGCATCATAGAGCAAAATTACTATGGAAGCTAAAACCGCACCAATTATTCCGGAGCGCATCATCAATGGGAAAGTGAATAGAACCTGAATAAAACCACGTGGCAAATCACCTATCCCGAAGCGCTCTTTCCATGTTTGAACATTTTCAGGTCTCAGAACGTAGAATAGGACAATCATCAACACCCCACGCCAGTTGTAATCTGATCTCAACAAATATCCTATGCCACACATAATTAGAACTCCCAAAACACATAATGGCCAATATCCGCGAAGCCGCTCGATTAGAGCGAGAGCCACGACTCCAAGTGTAAGGGTGAACAAAACGTTGTGGGTTCCGCTTTGCCTGAATATAAAGAACCAGGGAATTTCGCTGATAAAGGCGAAGAAAAGCAGCGTTAGGAAATAGCGCTTTCGATTTCGGGTATGGATAAATCCTTCAGAAATTAGAAAAGCAAAAACCGGAAAGGCAATTCTACCCAAACAGCGCATTACCGAATATGCCGTCGATTCAGGACTCACAAAAAATAATGCCCAATGGTCAATTACCATAGAAATTAAGGCTATAAATTTTAGTGCACTCCCACTGAGAGACAACGTTCTATTTCCAATTCTTAATGAATATGCCATTTTATCGAATCTGATGTTCATTTTGGTTGAACTCATCGGTCTATTTTTTCTTAATAGTAAAGTTCGGAATATTTCTCTTCTTTATCAAATATTTTCACTTCTTTTCGTTTTTTCAAGGGTTAAACTTCTTTAAAAACAGCTTCATTATATTTTTATTCCCCGGCTGTTTTCACTACATTTGCTTATTAGTTTTCAAATATACTCTCACTCTATTAAAAAA
>CAYVXC010000148.1:0-2064 GCA_964454925.1 uncultured Bacteroides sp. | reverse complement strand
GTCTCCCTATGGGCCCAATATGCAAGCATGGAATTTACGACCGTCGACGGAAGTAAATATAAAATCGGTGCGATGGGTCTTGTTATAAAGGCCGAAGGTGAAAATCTTGTAGTCTCGCAAGGAACCAACACCCTTACGCTGAAACTCACTTCCGTGGTCAGTATGCAGTTAACCGATTATATGGCATCAGCCGAAGAAATCGAGTCTCATTCTGACGGACCGACCGAAGTTTATACGCTCGAAGGTATCAAAGTGGGCGAATTTGAAACCATTGATAAGGCCCGCGCCTCCCTCCAACCCGGACTCTACATTCTAAAGGACAAATCAGGTCGGACAATCAAAATATACATTGAACAATGAAAAAAACGATTCTGACCCTGACTGTCGCCGGGATGGCTTCGGTCAGCGCATTTGCCTCTCATCAGTCCGTCAACCTTGTTAAAGGGAACATTTACTACTCGTTTCCCACCGATGAGGCCAAATACATGACTCTCTCCGAAGGCAAGATTCTTACCATCGACGGAAAGCAATATACATTAGCTGATTACGATTACATCGAAGTCCTTCCTTTAGCAACCGAGTTCAACCACATAATAGTTCGCTATGACGAGAATGACACAAAGGTCTATGTCCCGAGTAATATAGCCGAGGCGGTCTCAATCAAACTTGACGGGTCCCACGTAACGGTTAAACAGACAGCCGATGTGAGCGAAACCCTGTTAGGCGAAATATCGTACATCCTTGAAGGGACAACCTCGAACGGTTCTTTCTCTCAGGAAGGCAACTACGACTGCACGGTCTATCTGAAAAATCTCACTCTTACGAATCCTGACGGTGGTGCCATCACAGTCGAAAACACCAAGAGAACTGTTCTTGGAATCGAAAAAGGGTCGATCAACACGGTCACCGATGGTGCCGGAGGTAAACAGAAAGCCGCGATTTACAGCAAAGGTAATTTCGAAGTCTACGGCGAAGGCACACTCAATATTACCGGATTGACCGCACATGCCATCTCCTCCAAAGATTACATAAAGTTTAAAAACTCGACCTTCAACATCAACGGTGCCGTAAAAGACGGTGTAAACTGTAACCGGTTCTTTACGATGGAAAGCGGGGCTATAAATATCAAATCCACCGGAGACGACGGGATTCAGGTCTCATATAAGGACGATGCCGATCGCCAACCCGACGACACAGGTACTCTTACTCTCACCGGTGGTTCAATAACCATCAATGGCATCACTGCCGACGCCGCTAAATGTATCAAATGTGACGGTGACTTTGTCATGACTGCCGGAGAAATCGACGCCACTACGTCAGGGAACGGAACTTGGGACAGCGCCAAGTCCAAGACAAAAGCCTCGGCTTGCATCGGGGCTGACGGTTCCGTGACGATACAGGGCGGTAAGCTGAACCTCACCGCAAACGGTCACGGCGGTAAAGGAATCAACTGTGACGGAGAGTTCGTAATGGATGACGGTTCATTGACGGTTACTACCTCCGGCAATATGGTCGTTTACACCAATAATACTCTATATCTGGGCAATTATACCGGAAATACAGACCGACTGGCCAGCGATGCCAAATCCTCGCCTAAAGGGGTTAAAAGCGATGGTGAAGTGACCATTAACGGCGGGAAAATTGACATCACTACCACCGGTACCGGCGGTGAAGGCATCGAAAGCAAATCGACGCTTACCATTAACGATGGCAGTGTCCGGGTGCGCGCCTACGACGACGCGATTAACTCCTCGAGCCACATGTACATCAAAGGCGGTTACACCGATGTCATTTCTTCGAAGAACGATGGACTCGATTCCAACGGGAACCTCTATATCTCCGGAGGTGTCGTTCTTGCTTTTGGCGGATCGTCGCCCGAATGTGGTCTCGATGCTAACGACGAGGAAGGATACTCGGTCTATTTCACGGGCGGACATATATTAGCTGCCGGCGGAAGCCATTCCTATCCTAAGAATTCAGCCTCAACTCAGCCCTACGTAACTGTCAGTTCAACGCTCACTGCGAATTCATCAGTCAGCATCGCATCGGGCAATGATACATACT
>CAYVXC010000147.1:0-5012 GCA_964454925.1 uncultured Bacteroides sp. | reverse complement strand
GCCTCTGCATGGCCCTCCAAGGCAAGACCTCAAACTATGACACCGACGTCTTCACTCCGCTGATCAACAAGATCGCGTCGCTATCTGACAAGAAATATGGCGACGATCCGAAAGTCGACATCGCCATGCGTGTCATCGCCGACCATGTCCGCACGATCGCTTTCTCGATCGCCGACTCCCAGCTCCCGTCGAACGCGAAGGCCGGCTATGTCATCCGCCGAATCCTTCGCCGCGCCGTCCGCTATGCCTACACCTATCTCGGCCAGCGCGACCCGTTCATGTATCGTCTCGTCGACACTCTCATCGACACGATGGGCGAAGCCTATCCCGAGCTTCCGGCCCAGCGCGACCTGATCATGAAGGTCATCAAGGAAGAAGAAGAAACCTTCCTCCGCACCCTCGAAAAAGGCATCAACCTTCTCGACGAAGCCATCAAGAGCGCCCAAAAGAAGGGCCAGACCGAAATCTCGGGTGTCGAAGCCTTCACGCTCTATGACACGTATGGGTTCCCCCTCGACCTCACCCGCCTCATTCTCCGCGAAAACGGCATGACTCTCAACGAAGCCGAGTTCGACGAACAGATGCAGGCTCAGAAGACCCGCGCACGCAACGCCGCCGCCGTCGAAACCACCGACTGGACAGTCGTCAAGGCCGACGCGCCCGACCAGACCTTTGTCGGCTATGACAAGGACGAGACGGTGACCGAAATAGCCCGCTATCGTAAAATCAAACAGAAAAACCGCGAGTTCTATCAGATCATCCTGACCGAGACACCGTTCTATGCCGAAATGGGTGGTCAGGTCGGTGACCGAGGCACCCTGACCGACAACGCCACCGGTGAAACAGTCGAGATCTTCGACACCAAACGCGAAAACGGCACCTCGGTCCATCTGGTCAAGAAGATGCCCGCCAACCCGGCCGCGTCGTTCACCGCACGAATCGACACCGAGGCCCGCGAAAAGACAGCCGCCA
This sequence comes from uncultured Bacteroides sp., assembly GCA_964454925.1. Lineage (GTDB taxonomy): Bacteria > Bacteroidota > Bacteroidia > Bacteroidales > Muribaculaceae > CAG-873. The sequence continues at coordinate 4,040 of CAYVXC010000147.1, read as the reverse complement.
ACCACTCGGCGACCCACCTGATCCACCACGCTCTCCGTCAGGTGCTCGGCGACCACGTCGAACAGCGCGGTTCGTTTGTCTCGCCCGAATCGCTCCGTTTTGACTTCTCCCACTATCAGAAGTTATCGAAAGAAGAAATCAAACAGATCGAGCATCTGGTCAATAAGGAAATCCGCCGTGCCATCCCCCGCGACGAACATCGCGAACTCCCGATCGAAAAAGCCCGCGAACTTGGCGCGATGGCTCTCTTCGGCGAAAAATATGGCGACAAAGTCCGCGTGATCCGCTTCGGCGATTCAATCGAACTGTGCGGCGGCACCCACGTTGCCAACACCGGCAATATCGGCATGGTGAAAATTGTCTCGGAAAGTTCAATCGCGGCCGGTATCCGCCGACTCGAAGCCGTTACCGGCGAAAACGTCGAAGATCTCATCGACCACGCCACCGACACGGTCGAACACATCGCCGCGATGCTCAAGAATGCCCCCGACGTGCTTTCGGCCGTTGAACGCACAATCGAAGAAAACACTTCGCTGAAAAAGCAGATGCAGGAGGCCATGATCGAACGCGCCAACGCCCTGACGGCCGTTCTTCTTGAAAAGGCCGTGAACATCAACGGCTATAACGTCGCTATTCTCGGCGGTGTGCGTCTTCCCGACGTTGTCAAGACCGTTGCAAACAATGTTCGACGCGATTCGCCCGAAAACACCGTTTTCGTGGCTACGACGACCGACCCCGACAACAAACCGCTCATCACCGTCGCTGTCACCGACGACCTTGTCAAACAGGGTCTCAACGCGGCCGTTCTCGCCCGCCTCGGAGCCAAAGAAATCAAAGGCGGCGGCGGTGGCCAGCCCACTATCGCTCAGGCCGGCGGCAAGGATCCCGAAGGTCTTACCCGCGCCCAGAACGCAATTCTCCAGCAACTTAAAACCTCTAACGAGTAAAACCATGACATCGCTTATCACCAAAACCGTTGCTTCGGCCGTCGGAGCTCTCGCGATCGCCCTGACCTCGTGTTCGGGCGGCAATTCGAGCTATGCTCCCGCCGATACAACCGCGACACCCGCTATCGTCCAGAACATCCTTACTCGTACGAGCATCCGCCAGTTCGCGCCCACGCCTGTCTCGGCCGACACTATCGACATCCTTCTTCAGGCAGCCATGGCCGCTCCCTCGGCCAAGAACGTCCAGCCGTGGAAATTCGTCGTTGTCTCCGACCGCTCGCTTCTGAAAGCTATCGGCGACCGGCTTCCAAACGTCGGTCCCGACAAGATGGTGAACGCCCAGGCGGCGGTCATCGTCTGTGGCGACGCGACGAAGTTCATTCCCGAAATGCCCGACTACTGGGTCCAGGACTGTTCGGCCGCGACTGAGAATCTTCTCCTGGCCGCTCACGCGTGCGGTCTCGGTGCGGTCTGGTGTGGCATCTATCCCGACACAGAGCGCGTTTCCGTTCTCCGCTCGATTCTCGGTCTGTCCGACACACTCGTGCCGCTGAACGTCATCCCCGTCGGAGTTCCCGACGCGGTCCACAATCCAAAAGATAAATACAATCCCGACAACATTATCCGCCTGTGACAGCGCGGACCAATCCCGACATACCTAAAATGGAAATTAAGAAAGCATTATATATCTCCCGCGGACTCGCGCCCTATCTCCCGGCCTCACCCCTGACCGAGACCGAAACCCGGAGCGCCGTAACTATCCAGAGCACCGGAGCCGAAGTCAGAGCCTTCATGCCTAAATATGGCAACATCAACGAACGCCGCAACCAGCTCCACGAAGTCATCCGTCTGTCGGGACTCAACATCGTCATCGATGACAGTGACCACCCGCTCATCATCAAGGTCGCCACTCTCCAGCCCTCGCGCATGCAGGTCTACTTCATCGACAACGACGATTATTTCGGAAACGTCGCTCCGACGACCGACGACATCGAGAGCGAACCGGGCGAAAACGACGAACGCCTGATTTTCTTTGTCCGCGGTGTCATCGAAACGGTCAAGAAACTCCGTTGGATTCCCGAGATGATCCACTGTTCGGGCTGGCTCTCGACACTTGCGCCGCTCTATCTCCGCCGCGTCTACTCCGACGATCCGGCCCTCGCTGAAACAAAAATTGTCTATTCGCTGACCGACGACGCCTTCAACGGCACTCTCGACGAACGTTTTGCCGAGAAACTGACCACCGACGGTGTCGACATCTCCGATCTGGCCGCTCTCGCCGGCACGGTCGACAACGCCACCCTCGTCAAACTCGCCATCGATTTCTCCGATGCCATCGTCGAAACCGCCCGTGGGCTCAATCCCGAGATGGTTGAATATGCACGCAAAACCGGGAAACCGTTCCTTTCGTTCGACGAGCAGCAGGCCGATCCCGACGCCGTCAAAGAATTCTACAAAAACCTCTAAACCCCGCCTCTCCACCATAATAAATGAATCGAGAAAAGTCATTCATCGCCGCCATTCTGGCCTCGGTTGTGTCGTTTACAGGCGCTCTGACCGGCTGTAATTCAACCTCTTCTATCGGGTCTGAAATTGTCACCGACTCTGTTTCGGTCACTATAGACACCGCGTTCACCGTCACCGGCTACAACGTGCCCGACACCATCGTCCTCTCCCGAACCGTCGAACAGATGGTCGGTCTTGTTCAGGCCCCCGGTTTCGGAACCATCTCGAGCCAGGTCGTGACCCAGTTCATGCCGTCGGCGAAGATCGACACCACGGGGCTGACTGTCGACAACATCGACTCGCTCCATCTGGTCATGAGAACCCTCAGGAGCGCCGCCGTCGGCGACTACTATGCTCCGACCGGCATCGAAGTCTTTCCCCTCACCCGCCAGCTTTCGTCGCCCATCTACTCCGATTTCGACCCGACGGGCTACTATGATCCGACCCGGTCATACGGCTCGACGATCTTCAACCTTTCCGGAATCGGCCAGCCTGACAGCCTTCTGTCAAAAGGCGTGTTCGAAATCAGGGTTGCGCTCCCGACCGAACTCGGACGGTCGCTTTTCACCAGCTATCGCCGGGATCCGGCCTCATTCGCAAACCCCGAAAAATTCGCCAAAATTTTCCCGGGCCTCTACATCAAGAATTCATACGGCAGCGGTCGTATTACCCGAATGACCCGCACGTCGATGGAAATGTTCTATCACCGCACGGTCCACATCGACTCGCTCAACCGCGACACAACCTATTACTACTCAAACCACTATTTCGCTGTTACACCCGAAATCATCTCGAACAACAGCATCTCGCTCTCAATCGAGAAATCTGTCCGCGACATGATTGCCGAAGGCCAGAACATACTCGTCACCCCCGCCGGCACGTCGCTCAGAATGCGTTTCCCCATCCCCGAAATAATCAGCTCTTACAAAGCCAACATCGCCAAGGGCATCGGGGTCATCAACTCGCTGTCGCTTTCATTACCCGCCGAAACGATTGAAAACGAGTACAACATCACTCCCCCGCCCTACCTTCTCCTCGTCCTTTCGAAAGACAAGGACAGCTTCTTTGCCCAGAACAAACTGACCGACAATAAAACTTCTTTCAGGGCCGACTACGATGCCTCCACCGCTACCTACGACTTCAGCGGACTTCGCGAGTATCTCGTCGACTGTATGAAAAAAGACAATCTGACCGAAGAAGACTATACGTTCGATCTCGTTCCGGTCAACATTCAGACCGAAACCGTCAAAGACTCCTACTATGGTACGACCCAGACCTACACAACGGCCATACTCCCATACGTGACCGAACCCAAAATGGCAAAAATATTGTTCGACAAGGCAAAAATCAAACTCATTTATACTAAACAAACAATAAATTTTTAGTAACTTTGCACCGTTGAACCGGGCAGGCTCACGTTAGCCGCCGCCAAACGGTTGCACAAATTGCCGCAATAGCTCAGTCGGTAGAGCATTTCATTCGTAACGAAAAGGTCGTGGGTTCGAGTCCCACTCGCGGCTCAATAACTAAAGGATTTGGTAAATCAGTCTCACATAGCTGTTCCTTGCCAAATCCTTTTCTGTTATT
>CAYVXC010000146.1:0-5026 GCA_964454925.1 uncultured Bacteroides sp. | reverse complement strand
TTTTGTTTGCGTCATACAATAATAAGACACTCGTCTTCTGAAAAACCTAACCTCGGAAGAAAAAAATTTATCGGTCTAAAGTAATTTTAAGAACTTCAAAGTTAGTGAAATTTCTACGGAGGAAAGACCCGTGGGTCGATTTTTATCAGGAAGTGAACCCTCGGTCGAAAAAGTTTTGTAACTTTGTAGCCTCTAAAACCCAAGAAATGAATCTGATCTTAGAAAAAGAATACTTCAGTCCCAAAGTGGTGAAATTCGTGGTAGAAGCCCCGCTGATAGCGCGTTCGCGTCGCCCCGGCCATTTTGTGATTGTCCGCACCGGTGAACGCGGTGAGCGAATTCCGCTGACGATTGCCGACGCCGATACAGTCAAAGGAACCATCACTCTCGTCATTCAGGCGGTCGGTGATTCTACTAATAAAATATGTGCGCTCGAGCCCGGTGACTATTTGACCGATGTCGTCGGTCCTCTCGGCCGTCCAACGAAAATCGAGAAATACGGCACGGTAGTATGTGCCGGCGGTGGAGTAGGGGTCGCACCTCTTCTGCCAATCGTCAAAGCGATGAAAGAAGCAGGGAACCGTGTCATTACTGTTCTGGCTGCCCGTTCGGCCGATCTGATTATTTTAAAAAATCAGGTGGAACAATATTCAGACGAAGTGATTGTAATGACCGATGACGGTAGCATGGGCCGCAAAGGACTCGTGACGGCCGGCGTCGAAGACGTGATACTCCGTGAAAAAGTCGATCTGGCCGTGGCTATCGGTCCCGCCGTAATGATGAAGTTCGTCGCATTGACAACCAAGAAACATAATGTCCCGACGATGTGCTCGCTCAACACAATTATGGTTGACGGGACGGGAATGTGTGGAGCGTGTCGCGTGACAGTCGGAGGGCGGACCAAGTTTGTATGTGTAGACGGCCCCGAATTTGATGCTCACGAGGTTGACTTTGATGAAATGATGAATCGTCTCAAATCTTATAATTAATAATGTGATTATGAGTAACGAACTTACAGACCGCGATGCGACTTGGCGGGTCGCGCTGCGCGATGAAATGAAAGCGTCCGAGCGGACAGCGATTCCTCGTGTGTCAATGCCCGAACTGTCGCCGGCCTACCGCATAACCGTTAACGAGGAGGTCGCCCAAGGGCTTACGCTCGAACAGGCTCTGCACGAATCAACCCGTTGTCTTGATTGTCCTGACCCGGGTTGTGTGAAGGGATGTCCCGTCAGTATCAATATTCCGGCCTTCATAAAGAATATTCAGCGTGGGCATACCGACGATGCTCTTCGTGTTCTGAAAATGACAAGTGCTCTCCCTGCTGTCTGTGGGCGCGTCTGTCCTCAGGAAAGGCAGTGTGAAAGCAAGTGCATTTATCTTAAAATGAAAAAACAGCCGGTAGGAATTGGCTGGCTTGAAAGATTTGCGGCTGACCATGGCCGCGCCGAGCACATAAAGGTCGATCATTCCGGCGCCGAGAAACCCAAAATCGCTGTCGCCGGGTCGGGCCCGGCCGGGCTTTCGTTTGCCGGAGCTATGGCAGTCAAAGGATATAAGGTCACCGTTTTTGAAGCTCTTCATGAAACAGGAGGAGTTCTCAAATATGGCATACCAGAGTTCCGTTTGCCCAATCCGATTGTAGATAAGGAAATTGCCGGTCTGAAAGCTCTTGGAGTTGAATTCCTTACCGATGTTGTCATCGGAAAAACATTGACCTTTGAAGATCTGCAAAACGCCGGTTTTAAAGCTCTGTTTGTCGGTTCGGGTGCGGGATTGCCACGTTTCATGGGTATTCCCGGAGAAAATCTGAACGGCGTCATGTCAAGCAATGAATACCTTACCCGAATCAACCTCATGGGAGCCGGTCGAGGTGGTGACACACCCGTCTGGCACGGCAAAAATGTTGCGGTGATCGGTGGAGGAAATACGGCGATGGACTCGGTTCGTACGGCTTTGCGTATGGGTGCGGAAAAAGCCATGATTGTCTACCGGCGCAGCGAGGCCGAGATGCCCGCGCGTGCTGAGGAAATCCACCATGCCCGTCAGGAAGGTGTTGAATTCCTGACCCTACACAACCCCGAGGAATATATTGCTGATGAGAAAGGACGTGTCGGTGCTATGAAGCTTCGCCGAATGACTCTCGGTGAGCCGGACGAATCGGGACGCCGTTCTCCTGTTCCGGTTGAAGGACCCGAAGGACTTACCCTTGTACCGGTCGATCAGGTAATAGTCAGTGTCGGCGTATCACCGAATCCTATCATTCCCGAATCGGTCGCCGGACTCGACGTCAGCCGACGCGGAACAATTGAGGTCAACGACCATCTCCAAAGCTCGCTTCCGACAATATTTGCCGGTGGCGACATCGTGCGAGGTGGTGCGACGGTTATTCTCGCTATGGGTGACGGGCGTCGCGCGGCTGAGGAAATGGACCGCTACTTGACATCGTTGTCCGATTCAGACGCTTAACCCCGTGTTCGAAAACACCCTCGGATGACACAAAATCGCCCGAAAGGTGTGTACAACTTGCATAATCCAAATATTTTTCGCAAATTTGCACATAATTAGAAACATACATACGTTATGTTTCATGGACAGAATCGCTTAAGAATCGGTAAAACGCTGATTCTTGGCGTGTTATGATTACGTACAGATAATAAACGATATATGGAATATACCGCACAGATGATTGCCCGACTTATCGGAGGTACCGTTGAGGGTGATCCCGATGCAAAAGTTCATACATTTGCCAAAATTGAAGAGGGTGTCCCCGGTTGCCTTTCTTTTCTGGCAAATCCCAAATATATTCCCTACATTTATACAACCCGTTCGTCGATTGTTCTTGTCTCAAATGATTTTGTGCCCGACAAACCGGTAGAAGCTACGATGATACGCGTGGCCGACCCCTACGAAACGGTTTCCGAGCTGATGGAAATTGTCGCCAATTCGATGGCCGATCATCCGTCCGGTATCGAACAACCGGCCTATATCTCAGAAGGTGTCTCGCTTCCCGACGATGTTTATGTCGGCGCGTTTGCCTATATCGGCAAAAACGCCAGAATCGGGAAAGGCGTGAAGATATATCCCCAGACCTATATCGGAAATAATGTTGTCATCGGTGACAACACGGTTCTTTACCCCGGAGTGAAGGTCTACCATAACTGCCATATCGGGCAGCATTGTGTTCTTCATTCGGGCGTAGTGATCGGTGGCGACGGATTCGGTTTCGCTCCCAAACCAGACGGTACCTATCACAAAATTCCCCAGATGGGAAATGTTGAGATTGAGGACGACGTGGAAATCGGAGCTAACACGACTATTGACCGAGCAACCATGGGCTCGACAAAAGTCCACCACGGCACCAAGATCGACAATCTCATTCAGATAGCTCATAATGTAGTCATCGGTCACGACACTGTCATGGCTGCTCAGACCGGTGTAGCCGGGTCAACGAAAATCGGTAACAACTGTATGGTTGCCGGTCAGGTCGGCTTTGCAGGCCATATAACAGTAGGTGACAATGTCACAGTAGGCGCACAATCCGGTATTCCGAACAATGTCACTTCGGGGAGCCGTATCATGGGCTACCCGGCGGTTAATGCCGGCCAGTTTGCCCGTCAGACTGCGATGATGCGCCGTCTCGCCTCCTTGTTTGACCGCGTCGACGAGCTCGAGCGCAGGTCTGAATCAAAATAGAATTTTTTACCCAAAGAAATATCACATTCAATCAAAATGAAGCAACTAACGCTTAATGAATCTTTTACAGTAACCGGCAAAGGTCTTCATACCGGTTTGCAGGTCGAAGCGGTTTTCCTTCCGGCCCCCGATAATCACGGTTATAAAATCCAACGCATTGACCTTGAAGGTCAGCCTGTAATTGATGCAGTGGCCGAAAACGTCGTTTCAACTACCCGAGGAACTGTGATAGGCCGGGGTGAAGTGACAGTCAGTACCGTCGAACACGCTCTCTCGGCTCTTTATGCGGCCGGTGTCGATAATGTCCTCATTCAGGTAAATGCTCCCGAAATGCCGATTCTTGACGGCTCGTCGATTGTCTATGCCAACGAAATCGATCGTGTCGGACTCCAGGAACAGAAGCAGGAAAAAGAATATCTTATCATTAAGAATAAAATCGAAGTCGTTGATGAAGAAACCGGCGCTAAGATCGTCGTTCTCCCCGACGAAGAATTCACGGTTGATGTGAAAATCAATTATGATTCTGCCGTTCTCCATAACCAGTATGCGACTTTGGAACATATCGAGGATTACAAAGACGAAATTGCTGCAAGCCGCACTTTCGTATTCGTCCGTGAAATCGAACAGCTTCTGGCTGCCGATCTGATCAAAGGCGGTGACCTCGAAAACGCGATCGTCATCTATGACGCGCCGATGAGCCAGGAAAATCTTGACCGTCTGGCCGACCTCCTCGAAGTTGAACACGTCCATGTCGACCACTTCGGATTCCTCAACGATACACCCCTGACGAGCGAAAACGAACCCGCACGCCATAAACTTCTTGACATAATCGGTGACATCGCTCTGATCGGAGCACCGATGAAAGGCCGTGTCATCGCAACCCGTCCCGGCCACGCAATCAATACCAAGCTTGCCAAGTTGCTTCGCCGCGATGTCAAACGCATGGATGTCATAGCTCCTCTATACAATCCCAACGTCGAACCTCTGATGGACAACAACGAGATTCGCCGTCATCTTCCCCATCGCTATCCTTTCCTTCTTGTCGATAAGATCATAGACAAGGGCGAGCACTATATCGTAGGCGTCAAGAACGTCACTACGAACGAGCCCTTCTTTATGGGTCACTTCCCCCAGGAGCCCGTCATGCCCGGTGTCCTTCTTGTCGAAGCGATGGCCCAGACCGGTGGCCTTCTCGTACTCGGTACCGTCGAGGAGCCCGAACGCTATTCGACATATTTCATGAAGATTGACAATGTGAAATTCCGTCAGAAAGTTGTTCCCGGTGATACTCTCCTTTTCCATGTTTCGTTTATGACGGAGCTGCGCCGCG
>CAYVXC010000145.1:3819-5027 GCA_964454925.1 uncultured Bacteroides sp. | reverse complement strand
GCGCGGAGAACCTCGCCGTAAGCGGCTTTGATAGCGGCGTCGAAGTCATCGCCCTTGGGTATTACCTGGAGTTGGAGAGCATCTTTGGTTCTTGAAATGAAGAATTCGTCGAGGCTGACGCTTGCGTTTGCAAAAGGAGCATCGGGTTTCTGTGCAATTTCTTCCAGACGGTTGTTGAGCATGGTGGTCATCATGTCAACCATATAGTCGACAACATAGTAGCCCAAAGTAGGACGCATTTCGTCGGGAATCAGACGGTCTTTCTGTTTAAAGAAGATGAGAGCAGCGGGGAATTTCATTTCTTTATCCTGGCCGATGGCGAAGATGGTTCCGGGGGTGTCGGGAACGGGTTCGTAGACACGTTCGGCGGCGTTGGCCGGCATCTGGATGTCGCTGAAAATTTCCTTGATCTTGCCTTCGATATAGTCGGGATCGATGTCACCGACAACGATGATACCCTGCTGGTCGGGACGATACCATTTTTCATAGTAGTCGCGAAGAGCCTGAGGAGGGAAGTTGTCGACTACGTCCATTGTGCCGATAGGCAGACGGACGCCATATTTCGAACCGGGGAACATTTTGGGAAGAGCCGATTCGAGGATACGCATCTGGCCTTCGTTCGTGCGACGCCATTCCTGATGGATCACACCGCGTTCCTTGTCGATTTCTTCGGGGTCAAGAAGAAGGGCGTCGGCCCAGTCGTGGAGAATCAGAAGACACGAGTCCTGGACGCCTGTGCGGGCGGTCGGTACGGAAGAAATGTTGTAGACCGTTTCGTCAAAGCCAGTATATGCGTTCAGGTTCTGACCGAACTTGACCCCTACGGTTTCACACCAGTCGATCAGGTCGTTGCCGGGGAAGTTTTTTGTTCCGTTGAAACACATGTGTTCGAGGAAGTGAGCGAGACCGCGCTGATTTTCGTCCTCGAGAATCGAACCGACTTTCTGAGCAATGAAGAAGTCGGCCTGACCTTTCGGGGTCTCGTTGTGACGGATGTAATAGGTCAATCCGTTGTCGAGCTTGCCGATTCTGATGGCTGTGTCAGCCGGCACGATCGGCATAGTCTGGGCCGAAGCGAGCGAAGCCATACCGAAAAGCATAGCGACGGCAACAAGCCCTTTCATAATGAATTTTTTCATAATAAAAATAAGTATAGTGATAAATGATTATTTCGTCGGGTTATGTTTTTAATTATGTAGGGACGCACG
>CAYVXC010000145.1:0-3719 GCA_964454925.1 uncultured Bacteroides sp. | reverse complement strand
CGTTTCTGAATTTAAGAAAAAATAACAAAAGCGGCCACCCGAACCGTCGGGCAGCCGCTTTCGCTAAAAGAGTCAGCCGATTAATAGACGAGCTGAATATCGTCGAGATAGAGGACCGAACCGTCGCCGCCGGTGAAGTAGTCACCATAGCGCGAAGCGGCTGCGGTCAGCATGATATTCGAAGCTTTCTTGTTTGAACGATATGTCAATGGAATTGTGATCTGGACCATTGCGTCGCCTTCGGTGGCTTTGTCAAGAACGTACTCACCGTAAGCAATTACATTCGCCCCATTCTTATCAAAGAATGTTTTAGACTTGGTATTTACAATTACAGGATAGGGTTTTCCCTTAGCATCTTTATATGGGTCTTCTTTTGTTGTTTCATCAAGAATAGCTACATAGATGATACCTGTGTCAGGATCCCCAACATTAGCATTTCCCGGATTATCACTGGCGTGGGTTATCGCAACCGGAGTGTAATGAACCCAAGCAGTGACGGCTGTTGGTCGCGATGTCCACTTGCGACCCCAACCGAGAATACCATCTGTACCGTCGGTCGCGAGATATTCACCTATAAATATATTACCGGCGGCAAATTTGCCAATACCCATGAAGCTGACAAATTGGCTACCAAGTCTGACTGATGAATTTCCTGAGTGATATTTGTCAGAACTCTGAGTAGTGACGTTCACACTCATTTTTGAGGATCCGGTATTACCGCTGTCCCAGAACATTGAAGAACCTTGTGCTTGGGGTCGTGCAATTCTTCCATCAGTAAACCAGTCCTCGAATGAGGAGTTGGGAAGTTGGGGAGCACTTTCAGTTGTGAAAGTCTGGATTTTATCAGAGATGAATCCGTTGGACGTTACAGTATATTCATACGTAGTTCCAGGTTGCAGTCCCGAAAGGGTCGCTGTGAACGTTTTTCCGTTCACTTTAACATCTGTTGCCTGAATCCAATCGCCATCGGCGCGTGACGATGAGCTAACGCGATATACAACGCCGGGGTTAGTTGCATCGTCTTTAAGAATTTGGCCGGTGATGGTAGCTTTGGTGGCCCATACGTTACCTTCGTCAATTTTTTCGACAGGCTTAACAGGGTCTTCTTCACATATAATTGTAAACGTTTTCTCGTTGGACTTATTATTCGCATCCGTAGCAGAGAGTTTAAGCTGATGTTTGCCTGTAGATAGCCTGTTGGTAAATTCAGGTTCAAAATTGAGTTTCAGCCATGAGACATCCTCGATTTCGTCATACTCATAGTAGTAGTTGATACCGGCATTATAGAACTTCTCTACCATTTCGTCTGACATCGTTATCAAATTAAATCGATTTTCCGAATCGCCTACGAGTGCGCCGAGATTATCAGACTCGATTTCAACATCTGTAAGTGCTGTTGAGCCTGAAATGACAAGCGATACGTGGCCGACGTTTCCGGTCTCGGCTACGATATCCTCGTTGATGTTGAATCCATAACCGACAATAGTCGGTGCGGCAATGATTACAACGGGATCGGTGATTTCTTCAAGCGGTGTCTCGTCAACCTCGATTGTCAGGAAGCCGCCTGCAATAGGATCATCGGGTGTAGGAACGTTTAGTTTGATAGTGTAGAGAGTGGAGGGGGTAGCGTTAGCGATCACACCTTCCCTGACGTATGGTTCGCCATTGGCAGTGAGAGTGCCTTCGAGTTTCCAAGCGAGATTTTTGTCTGTGCTCGGCATCATGAAGTAGCCCCAACGCGTTTCTTTATCAACATATTCCAGGCTACCTCGGTCGTGACTGACAGTGAGTTTGTAGTCCTTGAGGAAATTGTTAATTTCATCATCATAATTTACAGCAACCACGACGTTGACAATCTTGCAGTCAATCGACAGATTGGTAGTCTGACCGCCCGAAATATCAAATTCCTCGTGTCCTCTATAATATTGATGGTCGAACGATGCAGAGACCGAGTCTCCGGCCCATGCATGGAGATGGTAGTGGTCCGCTACAAGTTTGATACCCTCAGCCGGTATCTCAGATAGTTTTCCATAGCGGCGAACGAGACCTTTGTTGTTACAAATATGGATTAGACATTTGTCGCCAAGTCCCAGTTCTTCGGCCGTTGCTCTTGATGGAGCCTTGATGACCGGAATAACATCGTTTTTTATATTTGTGCTGATTTTAAGCACTCCCTGGCCACCTGACAGCATCTGGTCATCGTGACACGATGACAGACCGGCTATTGTTGCAATAGCTAAACCTGCGCCCAGAAGTTTAATTGTTTTTTTCATTTTCATGTAGTTTTATCCGGGGGTGTCACAATTTTATTTTACTATAATAACCAAAGTCTTGGTCATTTCTTGACCGGATTTATCTTTTACGGTAAGGGTGAATTTGTGCTCACCCTCAAATCCGCCGAGTGGATCCAGGAATGGTGTGATATTGAATACTAATGGATTTTCTTTATCGTAGGTCGTGTCAGTAACCTTATCTTTTATCGGGAATCCGAAATTGGTAAACGTTGCTGAATAGTCTTTCCCGTCAGAAGTAGGATATGCTTGAGCAGTCGTGAGATCAAACTGGAACGGAATGAACTCAGAGAATGCTGATTCAAAACCCTCATTGTCTGTTTGGATATGAACGATAAAGTTAGTAATACCTTTTGGCGCTACGATATTAACAATCGCACTGTGGAGATCTGTAATGTTGTTCGCATGATCGAAGCTCAGTGGCTCGATCGCTGTGATTTCGATTGTGTTTTCAGCCGGGGGCGTAGGAGGTGTAGGATCATCGGGTTTGTTGGGATCGTCTTTCGGATCTTCTTTACCGGGTTGATCGGGATCTTCGATATTTGGTTCACTATTTCCGGCTGTCGCAGTCAGATCCTCGTCTTCAACCTCGGTATCGATGGAGATTCCGTTCGGGTCGACCTGTCCGGTCTCGTTGCCAGGATCAATATTCGGATCTTTTACGCTATATGTAATAATACGGTGCTGACCGGGTGCGACATTCTGGAGGTCGAGGAAGTGTGTCTCGACTTGACCGTTGATTGTTCCTTCGAAACGAACGAACAATCGGTCACTTTTAGCTTTGAAGTAACCCGAACGAGTTTCATCTTTACCAAACAGAAGGCTTGAACTACCGCACGATACATTTACCTTAGCGTCATCCTGAAGGAGGTCATAAAGCTTTTTTGAGAAACGTATCGAAACCTTGATATTAGCCAGTTTGCACACGACTTTGTCAACATCGGTCACGTGGTTAAGAGTAATAGTGAACGGTGATTCTCCGTAGAAGTAGGGAGCATCAAAGTCTGCATCGGCAGTTACTTTATTGTACACAACTGCTTTATAGTCGCCGACTTCAAGTTCGAAAATTTCGGGCATTTCTTCGTAAGACCACTCATTAACCAACTCATTTTCGATAACATCCCAGATTTCAACTCTAAAGCCCGACATATCAATGCTGCGGCTTGAACGGGATTCGACATTGTTGTTAAGAATGTTTTCCGCATTGGTCAAGTCTACAGTCAGAGACTGGAGGTGGACCCGGCCAAAACCTTTTTCTCCCTTGTTCGCACCGGGCAGATCTCCGTCGTGGCAGGCGGACAGTCCGATGGCCAGGATAAAGAGGGTTATATATTTAAATATCTTGAAATTCATGATTTCTAAAATTCAAAATGGATTGGTTAATATTCAAACGTGAAGTCATCGACAACGAGTGTCGCACCGTGGTAG
>CAYVXC010000144.1:3847-5253 GCA_964454925.1 uncultured Bacteroides sp. | reverse complement strand
GTCGGCTCGATACCCCACTCGGTGTCACGTCCTTCCGGATCAAGGATTCGGCACGCCGAAATCCGTATTCCCCACCCGATCGGAAGTTCTGACGAAATCGGCATCCCGCTTCCGCCTCCTGTTACGTCGCCCACGATTGTCACACCGGGAAGAGTCTTCATGATGGCCACAAAGTTATTGGCCGCACTGAAGGTCGAACGGTTGGTAAGCACGACAACAGGCTTCGACCAATGGCGACGCCCGACAGTCGGAGAATATGAATATTCAAACGGTTTCGAGAACTCGTCGTGGCCCGGCCCGGTCTTGTGCATGATATAGCCCGCGATAATCGGCCGGTCAATGAAACGGCTCACGATTGTCTCGACGTTGGTAAGCTCGCCACCGCCGTTGTCGCGTACATCGATGATCAACCCCGGACAGAGTGCCAGATAATCAAATATAGCATCAAGATTGCCTTCTCCGATGCCGTAAGAGAAAGACGGATAGCGCATATAGCCAACGTTCGATTCTGGCAGAATACCATAGTCAACAGCCCCGACAGTCCGGTAATTGAAATGTAAATAATTTTCCTGTACTACTCGTTCGTTATAGTTCTGTGGATAATCGCTCCACCATTTTTTATAGTAGGAAGTCGCGAACCATGAGGACAGATTGACATGTCCGTCTTTCAACTCATCGAGCATAGACGCCATGAGAAGAAACAGATCCTGGTGATTCTTACACGCTCCGACCTTGGCGCGATAGCGGTCCCCGATCTCGTTCCAGTCAATATTTTTCTGGTCGAAGAAACAATAGTGGGTGTCGACAAATGACCAAAGGGCCTCGAAATTACCTGCCCGGTCATTGACGGGTTCGTCAATCGAGTTACACGAAACCACGAACAGGCTGAATATCAGCAATAATATTTTTTGGAGGAATTTCATCAGTAGAGAGATTGGATGAGTCTGACATCTGAGGCGGTCACCCGCTTGGAACCGAGTGAAATCCACTCGCCGCCAACACCTATGATCGCCGAATGTGATACTTTACGGGTCACGATTGAGTGGACCTTGGTCGAACCGCCGTCAAAGCCATAACCGAGCCGAAGAGTCGTTCCGCCCAATCGCAGATCGACCGTAATCCTTTGATCAAATCTGAAATATCGTCCCCAACGGGCGGCGGAGACAACACCCGAAGTGTCTCCAAGATACATTTCGTAATAAAGCTGTCCGTAGTCAGGGGCGAAAAACGCTCCGATAAAAGGCAGAGATGCCCGATAGGTCGCTACAACAGGCAACCGGCCGATACGGAAACGTCCGACCGCAAGCGCCGACAGATCGACTGTCCACGATGCCTGGGCCGCTACAGGATTGTTACCGTTTCGCGACTGATAAAGAGCTCCGACATCAAGCGTGGTCGACCCACCG
>CAYVXC010000144.1:0-3747 GCA_964454925.1 uncultured Bacteroides sp. | reverse complement strand
TCAGCCCTATGGGACGACCCGGCGGTTAACATAAATGTTGATGTCACCGGTCTGAGTGTAACATCCGACGAATCGAGATCAGCGCCGGAGACCCCTGCGATGCCAACAATGGCGAGCAGTAACGATATAACAGCTTTTTTCATTAGAACAGACGGCCTTGTCCGGTTAATTCATCCCTGATCTCTTCATCTGTCTTGTCAGGCTCGATGACTTCCCTGACATCTTCATCGATTTCCTCGATCTCTTCAGCCTCGGGTTCCTCAACTTCGGGTTCAAGAGGTTCAAGTTCCTCGATTTCACCAACTTCGAAGGCTGTCAGGCGTTTACCTTTGGCTTTGAAAGATTTGAGTCCGATAAATTCGGCTGCATCGATCTCGATGGGCTCGCGGAATGCGTCGTGTCCTCCGAACGTCACCTTGAACCTCGCTCCCTTGTTATCGCTCAGCGCAATCACCCTCGATCCGTCCTCATCCCCGATGAAGCTGAGCGGTTTGGTCGTCGGCTCGAATGTAAATCGTTTGATATAGGGATACCCGAGGGCCTTCGAATCATAGATAGCCGTCCAGACATGACCGGGACGGAACTTCTCGATACGCTCGATTCCGGATTCATAGTGATTGGTCTCGTCAAAGGTAGTCAGGAAATAGGTTCCGTTCTTCATGATGACCAGCACCTTGTCATCACCGAGGAATTCACCCAGATAATCGCCCCTGCCCTCATAGTTTATACGCAGCACATCAGGGTCAAACCAGACCTTCCGGCCTCCGAGCGTTGATAAACCGCGTTCTTTCAACTTGAAAGAATGGACCTCGTTTCGGGTAACAAGATTACCCATGCTCTGGCGCCCCTTAATCCCGAGTTTCGCGAAATCAACATCGAGTTGCAGAGTTTTGAGTCGCGGCATCGGTTTGAGAATGACCCTTACGACCTCGGCCTCACCGTTGGGATTGGCTGTAAACCAGACAACACGCGAACCGGGAACCGGTTTATCCGGACGGTCCTGGGTCAGATTGTATTCGCGGTCACGCGTAACGCCGGTAACATTGAAGCGCTTCTGATAGTAGGCCCCGCCCTTTCCGTTCTGATAGATGACATTGTAAATTGTTCTGACATCGTTTTTCTTGAAAACGGCGATGTGAATGACGTCACGGCCTTTGCCAACGGAATATTTCTCCTGAACCTTGACGATCTTATAGCGACCGTCGCGATAGAAAATAATGATATCGTCAAGCGACGAACACATCGCAATCGGCTGTTGACCGGGTTCGGGTTTGAGACCGGTCCCGACAAACCCTTCCTCGCGATTGAAGAAAAGGCGCTCATTAGCCTCGGCAACCTTGGACGAGTCGATAGTGTCAAAGCCGCGGACCTCCGTATGACGCGGATAGTGGGCACCATATTTTTCCTTCAGTTTCTCAAACCAAGCAATCGTATAATCCGTGATGTGTTCGAGACGGTCTTTCAGCTCGGCGATGCGGTTATTGTAGTCCTCAATCTGGCGGTCGGCTTCGAAGGCGTTAAACTTCAGAATCCGCTTCATCCTGATTTCAAGAAGTTTCAGAATATCGTCACGGGTCACGTCCCTGACAAGTTTCTTCTTCAGCGGTTCAAGGCGCCCGTCGATGTGAGCAACCGCTGCATCGATGTCGGGTGCTTCTTCGTATGCTTTGTCCTTATATATTCGTTTTTCAATAAAAAATTTCTCAAGCGAAGCGAACATCAGGGCCTCGCTCACCTCGCCGAGTTGAATCTTGAGCTCAGCGCTCAGAATCGACCGCGTGCGGTCTGCCGAGTGTCTGACCAGATCGCTGATCGAGAGAAAACATGGTTTACGGTCGCTGATCACACAGCAATTTGGCGACACGCTGACTTCGCAGTCGCTGAACGCATAAAGGGCGTCTATTGCTTTGTCACTCGACGTTCCCTGTTGAAGATGGACGATTATACGGGCTGTCTCGGCTGTCTGATCTTCGACTTTCCTGATTTTGATTTTACCTTTTTCGTATGCCTTGACAATCGATGCTATTACCGTTCCGGTTGTCTTACCATACGGAATTTCTGTAATGGCAAGCGTCTTGTTGTCAAGCTTTTCGATCTTTGCCCTTATCCTGACCGCACCGCCACGTTCGCCGTCGTTATAACGCGACACATCTACAAAACCTCCCGTCACGAAATCGGGCAAAAGTTTGAAATCCTCACCCCGAAGAGCCGACACAAGCGCATCACAGATTTCGTTAAAGTTATGGGGCAAAATTTTTGAAGACAGTCCGACCGCAATACCCTCGGCACCCTGGACGAGCAAGACCGGGAATTTAGCGGGAAGCGTTACCGGCTCGTCTTTGCGGCCATCGTAGCTCTTTGTCCACTCGGTCACCTTGGGCGAATAGAGAACTTCGAGAGCGAACGGAGCCAGACGGGCCTCGATATATCGGGCGGCCGCCGCTGACGCACCGGTCAGTATGTTTCCCCAGTTTCCCTGAGTCTCGACTAATAGCTCCTTCTGTCCGATCTGAACAAGCGCATCCTTGATCGATGCGTCCCCGTGGGGATGATACTGCATGGTATTACCCACGATATTGGCCACCTTGTTGAAACGTCCGTCATCGAGAGCCTTCATAGAATGGAGGATTCGCCGTTGAACAGGTTTCAGGCCGTCTTCGATATTCGGCACGGCGCGATCAAGAATGACATACGAAGCATATTCGAGGAACCAGCTGCGGTACATCCCTTTCAGATTGTGCTTCAGAACGTCCCCCGCCTCAGTCAGCGGAATAGCCGGCACCGGAGCACCGGCCGGTACGTCGATAATCTCTTCCTCCGACTCTGAATCAGAATCAGTCATGTCATTTTCTTCTATCTCGTCAAAATCGTCGTTATCAGTTGCCATGGCAATAGTCAGGGTTAAGCAAAATTGATTAGTATTCGGTTAAGCTATCCAATAAGCTATTCCTAATAGACAAGCTATTATTACCCGAATTTCTACAAAGTTACACAAAATTCCTCGAAAAAGCCCCTTCCCCCTCCAAAAAATCCGTTTCCAATCCTCTTTTGCTCCTAATACCTCCGCTATCTGTGAGATTAACGATTAATCCCAGATTCTCGTGGTCATAGGCTTGATATACGAAAGAGTATCAACGGTTTTACAATTTATCCATAAGGACCGCTCACGACACCATAAGTTTGGAAATATTATATGGCATAACATAGTAAGCCATAAACTTTAGCAAAAATATTTTTAGTCTCCTGTTTAGAAGGACGGAATATGAATAAATTCCTTGCCGTTCCAACCGATAATGGAATTATCATCACAAACTGCAATTTTGTAGAGCGGTGTCGGCACATTGAATAATCTGTCAACTATTTTGCCGTCCCAGTCAATTTTGAAAATTGTAGGAGTAAAATTCTCTACATCTGCGTATTTGAAGTTCCAGTGGAGTGCATAGATGTACTCCGGGGTTGATGTAATATCAACAATATGCAGCTGATTCAAGTCTTCAAAATCGGCTTCGTCAAGCGTTGCAGAATCAAATGTATCTTCGCAAATTCGCACTTGCTTAATAATATTCCCATCCAGCCCAAAAATTTCAACTATTGGATGAAGTCTGTATGCAAATGCCAATCTTCCATGAGCCCTTGAATAGGTGAGTTCTCCGGCATTTGGCATCCAATCATTAAGTTCAGGCGATATTTGAATCACCCTTATTGAGT
The DNA here is from genome assembly GCA_964454925.1 of uncultured Bacteroides sp. Classification (GTDB taxonomy): domain Bacteria; phylum Bacteroidota; class Bacteroidia; order Bacteroidales; family Muribaculaceae; genus CAG-873. The sequence goes on along the minus strand of CAYVXC010000144.1, from coordinate 39 downwards.
CAACCTGTGCTGATGTGATATCCGATTTCAGCGCATACT
>CAYVXC010000143.1:0-5338 GCA_964454925.1 uncultured Bacteroides sp. | reverse complement strand
AGCGGGCTTTCTCTGTTTACTTGTTATCGTAAAGCGAAAGGGGATTAGTCTTTGAAGCTGAGTTTGCCGGAGACGATGTCGTCCACCATACCTTCATAGGGAGCTTCGGAGATGACTTTTTCGTTGTTTGCGCCTTCATTGCACTGATAGAAGATATCTCCAAATTCGGGAACTACATATTTGGGATAGGTGTCATATTTCTGACGGCATTCTTCCATCAAAGGAATATGTTCGTTTTGATAGCAAACCGTAATTTCGGGATGTTCCTGGACCCACTTCGGGAAGAAGATTACACCGTGGAGTTTGTTTTCCTTCGGCATGAAGTTAAGGCAGACATCGGTACCGGTCGGTTCGGTCCAGGAGATTTTATAGACTCCGTCGGTCAGTTTGACGATGTCGGCTTTCTGGTCGCGTACCCAACGGCCACCAACCATACCGCTGTGAATTCGGTAATCGACAGTGTTTTCGTTTTTTACATAGAGTTCATACGGTGACGAAAACTTCGTTGGACGTTGTATTTATCTGGGTTGACAATGTCGGAGGATCAGACGTTGAAGCGGAAATGCATGATGTCGCCGTCTTGAACTACATATTCTTTACCTTCGACTCCGAGTTTACCGGCTTCTTTGACACCCTGTTCGCCTCCGAGATTCACGAAGTCGTCATACTTGATGACCTCGGCGCGGATAAAGCCTTTTTCAAAGTCGGTATGGATTATACCGGCACATTTCGGGGCTTTGGACCCGCGAGTGAAGGTCCATGCCCGCACTTCGTCGGGACCGGCGGTGAAATAGGTCTGGAGATCAAGAAGATGGTAGGCGGCACGGATAAGACGTGATACTCCCGACTCTTCAAGGCCCATCTCAGCGAGAAATTCGGCGCGTTCTTCGTAAGTATCGAGTTCGGCAATGTCACTCTCTGCCTGGGCAGCCACAATCAACAGATCTGCACCTTCATCCTTGATGGCTTCGCGTACACGTTCGACATGGCGATTTCCCGTCACAGCCGAAGCATCATCTACATTACATACATATAAAACAGGCTTCGAGGTCAGTAGGAACAGCTCACGGGCAAATTTCTGTTCGTCGACAGTCTCAAAAGTGACCGTTCGTGCCGGTTTGCCGGCATCAAGAGCTTCTTTATATTTTTTCAGAACTTCGTACTGGAGTTTGGCGGTTTTATCTCCGCCAGTCTGGGCAGCCTTCTGTGTCTTGGCCAGACGAGACTCGACTGTCTCGAGATCCTTCAGCTGAAGTTCGTAGTCAATGATTTCCTTATCCCGAACCGGATCGACACTTCCGTCGACGTGAGTCACGTTGTCATCGTCGAAACAGCGGAGAACATGTACAATCGCATCGGTTTCGCGGATATTGGCAAGGAACTTATTCCCAAGTCCTTCACCTTTTGAAGCGCCCTTCACCAAACCGGCGATATCGACGATCTCAACCGTAGCAGGAACGACAGATTTGGGCTGACACATCTCGACAAGCTTGGTCAGACGGTCATCGGGAACGGTAATAACGCCTACATTCGGTTCGATAGTACAGAAGGGGAAGTTCGCCGACTGAGCCTTAGCGTTTGACAAACAATTAAAAAGAGTCGATTTGCCGACATTCGGCAGGCCGACAATGCCACATTGTAGAGCCATATTTTGTGTTTATTTTCGTTTCTTATTAATTCGTTTGCAAAATTACGAAAAATTTCCGTACTTTGCCAACAACACAAGCCCGGTCAGTCAAAATGACCCTCCGAGCGTTATAATAATTGAACGACAGATAATAACTGTATAAAACACATCGAAAATATGAATAACTTTACCTTTGTCACCCCTACCCGCTATGAGTTCGGACGCGGTGTCGAAAACAGAGTCGGTGAGCTTGCCGCTGCCAATGGTATGAAACATGTCCTCGTTGTCTATGGACAAGGATCGGTTGTCCGGTCGGGCCTTCTTGACAGAGTCAGGACCTCACTCGAAACCGCGGAAATCCCCTACACTATGCTTGGCGGTGTGAAGCCCAATCCTACCGACGATTTGGTTTACCATGGAATTAAAACCGTTCGCGATCTGAATATTGACGGTTTGATTGCTGTCGGCGGCGGTTCTGTTATTGATACAGCCAAAGCCATAGCCGCCGGAGCCATTTATGACGGAGATTTTTGGGATTTCTTTTCGGGCAAAGTTATCGAAAAGGCTCTTCCCATAGGCGTTGTACTGACAATACCGGCCGCTGGTAGCGAGGGTTCGGGTAACGCGGTCATCACCAAACTCGACGGAATGCACAAAATCAGCATCAGAACTGAGTATGCTCTCCGCCCGAAATTCGCGCTTCTCAATCCCGAACTGACATTCACCCTGCCACCTTATCAGACGGCGGCCGGAATCGTCGACATGATGGCTCACATCCTTGAACGCTATTTCTCACCTACCGAAAGTGTCGAAGTAACCGACCGAATCAGCGAAGGTCTTCTGAAAGCTATTATAAACGAAGCCCATAAAGTGATGGAAGATCCTGAAAACTACGATGCACGCGCAAATATAATGTGGGCCGGAACGCTTGCCCATAATGGAATTTGCGGTTGTGGACGCACTGAAGATTGGGCCAGTCATCGAATGGAACACGAACTTAGCGCCGTCTATGGAGTGACTCATGGTGCCGGACTGGCCGTCGTTAACCCGGCCTGGATGACCTATATGGTCGATCATAAGCCCGAAAAAGTGGCCCAGCTTGCCCGACGTGTATTCGATGTAGAAGGCGACGATGACCGCCAGGTCGCTCTTGAAGGCATTTCCCGCCTACGCGAGTTCTACCGTTCGATTGGTATGCCTACTACATTGGCTGAACTTGGCATTGCCAAACCCGACTTCGATCTACTCGTTACGAAACTTCACGAAAACATGGGTCCGAAACTCGGTGGATATATCGTCCTTGACAAAGAGGCAACCGCGACTATCTACCGTCTGATGGTATAATGCAACGTTGATAGACGACGGCGTCGACCAAGGTCGCGCCTCGTCTGATCCAACGAGCCAGACGTCCGGTCGTAACGAAACCGGCTGCTTCGAACATCAACCTTGACGGGCCGTTATCAATAGCGACTAAAGCCATCAATGATGTCATTCCGACATAGTCGGCCATCATGGACGCAACCAGACCAACCGCCGAAGACCCGAAACCTTGCCGTCGACGTTCCGGAACTATATAGATGCCGATAAAAGCGTGACGTGCCCGAGGATCGAAATCGAAAACGTCAATGGTTCCGACCGCGTTACCTTCATTTTCAATAATGAAACGCAGTGATCCGTGGGCATATATATCACCCTCGTAGCTATCGACGTATTGCGCTATCTGATGGCGCGAAAGCGGCCCCGTTGACAAGGATGTATGCCATACAGATGAATCGTTTTCCCACAGATAGAGAAGGTCAACATCAGATGGTTCAGGAGCGCGGAGCGTTATCAAGGTCTTCCCTTCGTTACTCATTAAATCTATCGTTTTTTCCATGACGGCAAAGTTAGCTAATTTTTATCATTATTCCCAAACGATAGAAAACATTTGGCCCACAATCGGAGTTTAAAGCATATAACCACTACTCAACGTTTCACATAGTCTTTTTACACATAATAATATTATAGCTGACATGAAATCAACCACCTCATTACTCTCAGGAATACTTATCCTCGCGATAGGCGTCATACTCATCATCTGCAGGACTCAGATTACGGGCTCCGGGATCGTTACAGTCGCCGGCCTGCTATTCCTCGTCACCGGAATTATCAATATAGTTCTCTACGTTACCCAGAAGGATCCCGAAGGACACAGAAGGACTCGCGGAGTAGCAGCCTTATTCGGCTGGCTCGTCTCCGTGGCCACTATAATACTTGGCTTGTGTATGCTGATATTTAATTCGACGTTCAATTCAATGATCGCGTTCCTGTTTGGGGTGCTCGTCGCCTTCGGAGCGATAATGTTGCTTTACGCGATTATATTCGGCATACGACGTGTTATGAAAGTTCCCGCATGGACCTACCTGTTTCCATTAGCAATGGCAGGACTTGCGGCAGGAATCTTCCCTCAGAAAACAGGCGCGGGTGAGGATGCAACAGTGATGCTGCTGACAGGTATCAGTCTTATAGTTTTCGGGGTAGCCGGCATAGTTTACGGTTCGCTCATCGCTTCGGGAAATGCCACAATCCGCAGGGAGGGCGTTACTGATAAAAAAATTGCACAAGACACGCCTAAAGAATCACCCAAAGAACTCAAAAGCCTTGATGACTGATTCAACAATTTTCATGAACGGGCCGATGCCACTCATAGAGAATCCCTCAGACTGGGTGGTATGGCTCGACCTTGACGACACTCTCTGGGATTTCCGTGGAAACTCCCATGAATCGTTAATCGAATTGTACGATCATCTTGATCTCGGTCGGTTCTGGAAGACACCTGATGATTGGATTGACCACTATCACCGCGTCAACAGTGCTCTATGGGACCTGTATGCCAAAGGGGTTATAAAACGGGATGTTCTTCGCCACGATCGATTCTTCACACCTTTCACCGAAGCCGGCATGGATCAGGACGAGGCGGAAAAACTCGTTCCCGAAGCCGACCGATATTATCTTGAACGCTTAGGCCTTAGAGGAAAGCTTGTACCGGGAGCCGGAGCTCTGATCAACCGTCTTAAAGAACGTGGCTTCCGCCTTGGTATTCTTTCCAACGGTTTCAAGGAAGTGCAGTACAATAAGCTGAGGTCTTCAGGCCTCGATAATCCGGTCGATATCGTTGTACTGAGCGATGAAATAGATGTCAACAAACCCGACCCGAGGCTTTTCAGGCATGCCGAGAAACGCGCAGGAATCGATCCGAGTCATTGCATATTGATAGGTGATAATCCTGAAACCGATATAGCCGGGGCTCTCCGTAGTGGCTGGCAGGCTATATGGTTCAATCCCGAGCATAAGCCTGTGACTGAATCGGTAAAAGAATTTGCAGAAAAAGGATCAGCTCCGGTTATCGTCTCCAGCCTCGACTCAATCCGAATTTGACTCATATTTGCAGATATAGGCCTTGATTTTAAGTTTTTTTCACATCCTCGAAATGTTTTTCGGGACTAAACCGCAAAAAGTCAGCAGAAAAAACTAAAAAAATTAGGCTCAATTGAAAAAAAATTACGATATTTGCACCTGCAAAACAGCAAGGCTTCCCAAGCCTTAGAGTTTTGTTGCCTTCCTGAAAAGGTTATTTGAACAACATTCACCAATCATAACAAACAGAAAATTAATTAAAATGACTAAAGCAGACATCGTCAACGAAATTGCCAAAAGCACCGGTCTCGACAA
>CAYVXC010000142.1:1902-5388 GCA_964454925.1 uncultured Bacteroides sp. | reverse complement strand
TGGCCTCGTCCATGATTTCGTTGATGTAGGCGGCGGCCGCGGTCTTGGCCTCGTCTTTAAGCGATTCAACAAGCTTTTCCTTAGCTTCCTCTGACGACAGGCCGGAAATGTGCTCAAGAGCTTCGCGGGCTTTGATTTCGAGTTTGTCGATTTCCGCTACCCGAGCATCGAGCGCCGCACTTCTTTCCTGGAGACGCTGGCGGTTAGCCTCAATTTCGTTTTTAGCGCGGGCATTTTCGCTCTGTTGTTGATTGAGTTGAAGTTCACGCTGTTTCTGTTTGGCTTCGGCCGACTGGACACGCGACATCCGCTGATTGGCCGTCTTCTCGGCGTCAGAAATGATTTTCAGCGATTCTTCGCGGCCTTCGAGTTCCTTGTTCTTTTTTAGTTCCTCGGCCATGCGCTCGGCGTCAGCCACAATCTGTTTGGCGCGGGTATTGGCCATGCGTCGGTTTATGACAACTGTACAACCGATGCCTATGATAGCGGCAAGCACGGCTACAAGAATGTAAATCAGTATATTCATGATTTATAGTGAGTGGTGGGGTTGTTGGATATAGAGTTTTAAAGGGTTTACAAACATTAAACGGACACAGACGACCGCTCTCGATCGCCATCCGGGGTGACACCAACAATGAAATAAATGAAAGTAAACATCTGCACTCGCCTTCTTCCAAGCAATCCGGGAGCAAGTGGCGATCAGTCGGTTAGGTCGCGGTGAAGCGTAGTCGCCGGCGCATCGCCTATTTCAAGCAGTCGATCAAGCTCAGCTTCAAAATCTTGTAAAATTTTGTCGCGTTCCTTGACCGCGCCAAGCAGTTCGTAATACCGTCGGGCAAACTGGTAGGCAACCATGGCGAGCACTTCTTTCGAGTTGCGCGTATGGAAATCGCTGCGCCACTGTGACCAGACTTTGTTTACCTGTCGCTCCGCGTGCCTGACAATCTCCTCGTCATCAAGACTAATTGTCAGACTGATGGGTGCGACATCGGCAATTCTGATTGTTATGTTTTGTTTTCGTTCTTTCATCAGTCGGTGTTGGCAGCCGAAGCTACCGGGGATAGAAACTTGCCGTCGGAACCGGACCGCGAACGGTTGTTTCCGGATTCTACTCGTTCAGATCGGCGATACACCGGTCTATTTCACGGACAAGCTCCTTGATCATGGAGCGGGTGGCATTGACCTTTTCGGCTGTCGGCGCCAAAATCGAAGACACCCGAAGATACTCCACTTCGGCTGTCAGTAGTTGAATCCGTTTTTCGCGTTCCCTGAGCTCTTTTTCAAGCTCGGCGATTCGGCGGTCAGATTCAGCCTGCTGGCGCGACACAACCCTAAATCGCTCGGTCAGAAACCGAGACTTCTCGCTGATGCGACGCAGGGTTGATTCCAAATCAGATGCCATTACTCCAATTTTTCACAAAATTAATATTTTTTCGTCAAACCGCCCAAAATTCCCCGAAAAATCTTTCTCAAGCCACATTGCAACGCCCAGGCTGTCGGACTCTCCACATGAGTAAAAAGGTAAATATGGAATCTTTATGCTGATCAAGATGGTGAGTGTGAAAATTTTGTAACTTTGGCATTATTCACAATCTCTCCGTAAGAGATACAAATAATTATGCAATATGAATTTCTGTGCTCAGCCAGCTCCACGTTTGACCCACGATGAAGCAAGGGATAGGCTAAATGCTATACTGAACGATAGAGTGATGCGTTTCAATCCATATTTGGTTGATGACGAGACTTTGCTTGAGTGTGCCGAACGGGGACATTGGCTTGGTTTTCCTTCGCTTACCCAGATGGTGATTTTCCATTTTCAGGAGATTCGTGAGGTCAAAGCAAATAGACCTCATCATGTCATTTCGTTTCGCATTGGCCGAGATGAAAGAGAACAGACCATTCCGCTCGGGAGACTTGTCTGGTCTGTTCCCCATCATTTCTCCAAGCATCAGATATGGATTCATCTCAACGATTTGCATCTGACACGGTCAATCGTGGGACGTCTCGAGAACTCAGATATGTTTATTAGCCATGCGCTTGTGGGCCATCCGTTTCCGCGGAATTTTACGGCTGTATACAGGATGTATAAACTTTATGGGAACTGCAAACGAAAAGCGGCTGTAATTCGTCGAAGTATGCTGAATGCTAAAATATATATGCTCGAAGAAGTTATCCGTTATCCCCGCTCTCCATTTTACCTCGGCAATATTCCTGATGATTTTGACTATGGATCATCCCTCGTTCGCACGATGAATGCTCTCTGTGACCTCCGACATAAATACACCATTCAAGATTGATCTTAATATCATACACATGAATTTCAGGACGATGGTGAAGATCATTGTCTCGCCGGTGGTTTGAAGAACGACAACCGGGGTGGGACGGCGAACTTTTTGGTGGATTATACGTTGTAAGGTTGTTTAAATTAATGAATAATCACTTATGCGACTGTCATCATTCACACTTCCGGCCCGGGATATCGAGCTTTTGCGCTACTGGTATATGCGCTATTTTGCAATGTCTTCCAGCGATCTGACTCATACAAATGAAGGTCGGGATATTTATCGTCTGACGTGTCCCGATGACGGGATTGCGCTTCTTATCTTGAAGGATAGCGAGCCGCACAGCGCGGCCGAGTTGGGGGTTTCGGTCGCATCGCGCCAGGGGGTGGACTTTGTTACCGAGTTACTCAGGACAGACGGAAACCGGATTGTCGTCGAACCGTCTAAGGATGGATTTGGCGTCTACCGTTCTGTCGTTCTTGACCCCGAGGGTAACCGGGTTCGTGTCACGGAATAAAAATGTATAAAAAAAATAGATGTTGAAAAACATTTAACGAACACAACGAGTTATAATATTGAGCATTCCGACAAACGACAGGAATCAGTTTAGAAACGCTTCAGCTCTAAATACACTAAATATAAATACTTTGATAAAAACACAACGATGAAGAAATTTATTTATCTTGCTATCGCATTGATAGCTCTTCCGTTTGCACTGACATCGTGCTCGGATGATGACGATCTGCCAAACGTCGACTACACCATAGCAATTTCAGGCGGAGTGATGGACCAGACAGATAATGTTATTTATGTCGTTCAGGGCGACACTCTTAATATTGAATCGCTCGGCGTAAAGAATCTTGACTCGAACAAGGTCGCTGCCATCACCGGTGCCGACTACTATTGGGATTACACCTGGCTTGGAGCTTCGACTCTCCCCCCCTATGGTTTCTCAATTGCTGTAACCGATGCGACTCCCGTTGGCAAACATCTCTTGCAGATTAAGACCGGTGTTGTAGCCGTTGATAAGGAACCTGCCATCGGTATCGTAGCTTATGAAGTCAACGTTGTTGCTGATGCCGCCGATCTGCCCAACACTGCTACCGGACGTTCGTTTACCGTAACACCGGGAATGAAAGCCAACTGACGCGGTTAAAAATATTCTAAGCTCTAATACTAATATAGAGAGACACCCGGATGCCCT
>CAYVXC010000142.1:0-1802 GCA_964454925.1 uncultured Bacteroides sp. | reverse complement strand
CGGTTAAAAATATTCTAAGCTCTAATACTAATATAGAGAGACACCCGGATGCCCTCCGAAGTCGGTCAAATCCGACTCGCGAGAGCATCCGGTTACTTTTGTACCTTCAATAGTCGAAATTCGCAGAGTTGCATCTGATAATAAATGACCGCAGAGAGAGTCTATATCGGTAAACGACTTTTTGAGTTCCTGTTCATCAACGGCATACAGCTGGTCACTAAGGTAAAGAGCAACATGAAGAACTCTCTTATGTCTGTAGCGGACAAGATCATGCTCAGAAAACGTGCGCTTGTTGAGTCTGTCAATGACGAACTGAAAAATATCGCACAAATGAGTATCGACGATGGTCTTGTTAAAATTAACCTGATGTCCGGATTTAGATGTACTATACTTTCGAAAAATTTGGGTATATAAAGCAACATCTGCTACAACTTTTACGGTTGTAGCAGACGTTATAAGTGAAGAAGGTAAAGTTGGGCGTTTATGTTGCGGCAAATAGTTTCTCGGTGATCCGCATGTTTGAGAATATGGAAGACCATGCTTCGATATTGGTGACGAAGGTCAATCGATCGGTTCCAATCTTCTTACCGATCTGTTTGAGGTTATTGTTGACCCAGTTGCGTTTTGATGGGAAAAGGTCAGATCTGCCGTTTTCTAATAGCGGGAAGAGATAGGTCTCACCGGTATTATACCTGTGAAGAATCGCAAGTGCCTCTTTCTCAATCGGCACCTTAACTTCTTTCCCGGTCAGCCGTTTGTTATACACGAGGACATCGCCGTGGATATTTCTGTTGGTCAGGTGAGCGACATCAAAGAGTTCCATGCCCCTGCTATAAAATGCAAACATATACATGTCTCTCACCAGTGAGAGGTTCTCGTTATTCTGTAAATCAAGGCTGTTGATTCTTTTAATAGTATCAATATCAACCGAGGCTGAAGTTCTTTCATCAGTTTTGGGTGCCGCAACAGTAGTGACTTTTTTGAACCAATCTGAATCGGCTGAGCACAGACCCTTGTCGGTCGCTTGAAAAAGCAGAGTCCGGAGCATACTCATATAGTATCCTCGGGTTGACTCCTTGAATTCTTTCTTAGTGAGCCAATCGGCAAAGTTTTTTACGAAGCTCTCATCAACGCTACCCCAAGGAATAGAGCCGGCTTCACGAAACAGTATCAAAACTCTGTTCAAGGCTAGATAACTTCGCGAGGTACTGATCTTATTTTCCGCCTTACACGACTGCGATTTATAGGAAATAAATGTCAACAGGTCTTTGAAATTAGTATTTGGAATCTCGGGTTCGGGATAAACCGACTTCACATATTTATGAAATCCGCTGCCGACCGAAAATATATCCGCTCTCATCGAGGAATTTATATCTATACTCTTAAGAACCTTTTGATACCGATTCTCCTCCTTGATAATACATCTGTAATCCTCGACAATATCCAAAATAGAGAACGTTTTCTTCTTTAGAGTGTAAGATTCTACTAAATTGTATATTATCCAAATTTGATATAATATCTCTTCCCGTCTGCTTATTAAAACAGATTCATCTGCTCCGGTAATGTCAGTATTAGTTAAAGTGCTGAACCTCGAACCATCAGGACGCGGCCCATATAGCCGGAAATAAACTACTCCCGGACGGTTCTTGTCCTTGGCTCTTGTTTCCCTAAAACCAATTGAAATAGTTATCATTACACAGTAATATGGGCTTTGTAAGGTGTTGGATCAGCTCCGTACAATCGAGGTTTTGATGGTGTCGACGATGTAGCGGACGTCGTCGTCGGTTACGTAGGGCCCGGCC
>CAYVXC010000141.1:0-5428 GCA_964454925.1 uncultured Bacteroides sp. | reverse complement strand
TGCGGAAATCCTTCTTGCTCATGGCAAAATTGTTTGCTATATGAAGCGTTCGACTGCCTACCGCTTTGGCAATAAGAAGCCTTTGATAACTCAAAACGTCAATATCTGAGCATATCACTTCCGCATCAGCCTCGTATTCGTGATTGAGCTTGATAAGGTTCTTGAGCATCCATGCAAACGGATTATACCATATGAAAATGCAGAAAAAATCAGCAATAGCAACATCAATCCAATGTCTCTTAAACGTATGTGCTTTTTCGTGTATTAGAATAGATAGTTCGTTTTCTGAGTTAGGGAGGACAATAAATCGACCCCAACTAAACGGGGCAATATCTTTATATTCATGTCGGCATAGCACATACCTATCCATCTGCTGCTTTTCAGATTTTGCTAAAATACGCCATAAGTTGGCATACGAAAAAATCTGCCGGGCAACAAGAACAATAACGCCAATCCAGTACAAGCTAATTATCCAAGGCAAAAAATCAAAACGTGATGCTCCTGCAATTGGGTTAGGGACATCAGATGCTGTGATTTCTAGCGATTGAATAACATTTGTCTGTATTGAGTTATTAAATGATACTGAATAAGGACTTGGATCATAAGCCAATGCTATTGGAGCAATAATTATTACAGCAATTCCTGCCAGCATCAGCAAACGGTTGAATCGGAACGAGCGACATCGGTTTACCAAAATGTGGAAAACCGGATATAGCATCACGACCAGAAGTGATGCCGAAAGAGAGAGTGAAAATATAGTGTTCATATTTAATCGGTCTTATGCGATTGCTCAACCTCGTCGAGCAACTTTCGTAAATCTTCAATAGGTAAATTACCATCTTCTACAAAAGATGACACAACACGAAGATATGAGTCTTTGAAATATTTGCTTACGAGACTCCCTATTGATTTCTTGCCCATTTCCTGTTCGGCTATCACCGCGTGATAAAGGTATGTCTTACCCTGTTGTGTGTGTCCGACATATCCTTTTTCTTCCAAAGAACGTACTATAGTAGATATTGTGTTGAAATGAGGTTTGGGGTTATCGTACATCTCAACAATATCTTTAACATGCAGTGCACCACGCTTCCAAAAGAAACCGAGCACTTCTTCCTCTTTAGCAGTCAGTTTTTCCATATTTATTCAAACTATATAGCAAAGTTACAACTATTTTTTATAGTTACAACTATAGCGCATAGTTAATGAAGGTTAATTTTTTATTGCCTGCTTTAACCACAAATATTTAATGATTAGGATAAGGCCTTGAACACATTTAAAATAGAAGTGCTGATTCAATAACGAAGTTTTTGTACTTCGTTATTGAATCAGCGTGCTAAGATAATCGACTAAAATTTATTGACGGGGAATATTCTAATTGACTTATCTCTCCAATTAATTACTTCGTCCAATCGCGTGGTAGTTAGACTGCACAGATAGTCATTTTATCCAATAAATTCACTGTACTGGATAAAAAAGTACAATTTTTATCCAATAGACTCCACAATATTGATTTTACAATAGACATCTTTCAACATGGCTGAGTCACATTTCAATAGTTTTCTCAATTCACAATGAGTCCTTTTTCCGGCTAAGACATTTTTCTACAGCACGACTTCGGTTGCGCGCAAATATTCTACTGAGAATTTTTATCAGTAACAAATAGATACTTTTTCAAATAATTATTACTTTTGTACGATGACTTTGTCGGCCAAATATAAATCTTAAGCCGAGCTCGGCATTCAAATCAATTATGGAACTAAATCCAAACGGGAAATACCTGCATAAATAACATGGAGCTTACATCAGAGAATATCCATCGATACCTAAATATTCTAAGACTCAGAATAAAAAAGAATCGATATAAAATATTTAAAAAAATCTTAGCTTACATCTACCTATTTCTATCTTACGCCGCTTTTGTTTGTTACTTTTCATATTCAATTAGAATCGCCATTAAACCTTTAAGCTGGTTCGTTCTTGATTTACAAGTATTCTGTTTCTTTATTGTTTGGACGTTGTTGAATCATCTCATTCTAAAAAAAATAGTACCACATAGAGTTTTGCTGCTTATTGAGATTCTGCTATTCATAACTCTTTGTACGATATTCTGGAGCGACTTAATGTATGAAAATCGGCCGCGATAGAATTAATTGAATTGTCGTGTCAACGGGAAACCGACATTTTCAGTTGGTTTGGGGGGCGGTATGGATTTTTTGCGTAACTTTGTACGATGATTCTTGTCAAACGTCTATATACCTTCGTGCTTCAGCGGTTCCTCCCGGTGTTCGCCATGACTTTCTTCATCACGCTGTTCATCGTGATGATGCAGTTCTTGTGGCGTTACATCGACGATCTGGTCGGCAAAGGCCTCAGCGTCGACATCATCGGTGAACTGTTTTTCTACGCTGCGCTCACGATGGTCCCCACCGCTCTCCCTCTGGCGGTTCTGCTCGCATCACTGATGACATTTGGCAATCTCGGCGAGAAATTTGAGCTGACGGCTATGAAAGCCGCCGGAATCAGTCTGTTCCGCATCATGCGCCCGCTGATCATCTTCATCGTACTTGTGGCAACCGGAGCTTTCTTCTTTCAAAACGACGTTCTGCCGGTGGCCCAGACAAAGATGTGGACTCTGATGTTCTCGATCCGCCAGAAAACGCCCGAGGTCGAGATTCCCGAAAAAACCTTCTATGGCGATCTGCCCGGTATGAATCTCTTCGTGACCCACAAGGATCGCGCGACCGGACGTCTCGACGACCTGATCATCTATGACACGTCACGCGGCATGGACAAGGTCCGCATCATTCTTGCCGACTCGGGCCACATCGCCTTCACCGAGGACAAGTCGAAACTGTGTATCGACCTTTTCCATGGCGAACTTTATGAGGATTTCAAAGATAACGTCGGTGGCCGAATGGCCGAAGGCTACCTCCCCTTCCGGCGTGAGACTTTCAGCCGCAAGACCGCCTATCTCCAATTCGACGCAAACTTCAACCGCATGGACGACAGCACCATGCGCGCCCAATATATCGGAAAAAACATATCAGAACTGAGGGTCGCCATCGACTCGATTCAGACAAAACTTGACCACGTCGCCGACAGTGTCGGCCAGGAACTGAAGACCTATGCCTACTTCGGGTTGCCTTATTACGAGACGAAGTATGTCGAACACGAACCCGTCAAGGTCGTCCGACAGCCGGTTCACGCCTCACCGCTCAACATCGATTCGATCTTCAACGCTCCCAATCCGGATTCATACCGGACTTACGCAAAAATGGCTTTGACTAAAGCCCAACGCCACATCAACGAGTATGAATTCCGGGCGCTTACCTTCGAGGAACAGCACAAGAACCTCAGGAAGCACGAAATCGAAATGCACAAGAAATTCACCCTTTCGATCGCCTGTATCATCTTCTTCTTTATTGGCGCGCCGCTCGGTGCGATCATCAAGAAAGGCGGTCTGGGAATGCCGCTCGTCGTCTCAGTATTCCTTTTTGTAGTCTACTTCATCTTTGACAACATGGGTTACAAGATGGCTCGCGACGGAAAGACAGATGTAATCACAGGCATCTGGCTCAGCACGATGGTTATGTTCCCGCTCGGTGCATTTTTCACCTGGAAAGCTGTCGGCGACACAACTATGTTTGACTTCGACTACTACATCCGCCTGTGGCGCAACCTCAAACGCCGTCTGGGAATGAAAGTCAATGAACGACGTTTCACGATGAAAGACTTTGCGGTCAACGAAATCGATCGTGAAAAAGCCCGGAAGCTTATCGAAGAGACTCGGCGCGCGGCCTTAGCCTATGAACGTAAACGCGGGCGACTGCTGAGTCCGGGAATTTTCACGGCACGCAACGACCTCAAGACGTTGCGCCGCGCCGAATATGAAATGTCAGATTATCTGTGTGACGCCCGAAGCCACGAAGTCATCGAAGCTTTGAACCACATTCCTGAATACATCAACCGTTCATCGCTGCCTGCAATCAACGAAGCACTCGATAAACTCACCGAGTTCTACCGCGACGAACCCGCCGAAGTGTCGCTGACATTTGAGAACGCCTCGACCCAACCCGGTAACGAAAACTTAACATTATTTACTGAAGATACAGATGGAGACCAACAACCCGAACAAGAAGATAAAACTCGACTCGATTGAAGATGCCCTTGCTGATTTTGCCGCCGGCAAAATGGTGATTGTCGTCGACGACGAAGACCGCGAAAACGAGGGCGACATCATTGTCGCCGCCGAAAAAGTGACTCCCGAGCAGGTGAACTTCATGCTCCATAATGCCCGTGGCGTTCTTTGCGCTCCGATGCCGATCTCGTGGTGCGAGCGCCTTGACCTGCCACGCCAGGTCGAAGATAACACTTCAATGCTGGGCACTCCGTTTACCATCACTGTCGACAAACTCGAAGGCTGTTCGACCGGTGTCTCGAGCCATGACCGCGCCGAAACGCTCCGCGCCCTGGCCGATCCCAAATCGACCCCCGAGACCTTCGGTCGACCGGGCCATGTCAATCCGCTCTATGCCCAGGATCAGGGCGTTCTGAAACGTTCGGGCCACACCGAAGCCGCCGTCGACCTCGCCCGTCTCGCCGGCCTCGCCCCGGTCGGAGTGCTTATGGAAATCATGAGTGATGACGGCTCGATGGCCCGCCTCCCCGAACTCCGCGAGAAAGCCGACGCGTGGGGCATGAAACTCATCGCCATCCGCGACCTGATCAAGTATCGTCTTGAACACGAAAGTCTGGTTGAACAGGGAGTCGAAGTCGACATGCCGACCGAGTATGGCCACTTCCGCCTAATCCCCTTCCGTCAGCGAAGCAACGGTCTCGAACATATAGCAATCATCAAAGGCGACATCGCCTCCGATCCCGATAATCCCGTTCTGACACGCGTACACTCGTCGTGTGCCACCGGCGACATCTTCGGCTCGTGCCGCTGTGATTGTGGCGAACAGCTTCACCGGGCGCTCCGCATGATCGAAAAAGAAGGACGCGGAGCCGTCATCTATCTCAACCAGGAAGGACGAGGCATCGGACTGATGGATAAGATCAAAGCCTATAAACTTCAGGAAGAAGGCCTTGACACCGTCGAAGCCAACATACACCTGGGCCACCGGGCCGACGAACGCGACTATGGCGTCGGCGCTCAGATTCTGAATCTTCTCGGAATCAAAAAAATGCGTCTGATGACCAACAATCCCGTGAAACGCATCGGTCTCGAAGGCTATGGTCTCGAAATCGTCGAGAACGTGCCCATCGAAGTTACGCCCAACAAATACAATCGCTTCTACATGCACACCAAAAAAGAGCGCATGGGCCATGACCTCCACGAAGCGTAAAAACCATATATCCGAAAAATCGAATAATCGAGTAGGTCGGGAAACGAAAGTTTTCTGACCTACTTTCGTTTCCTTTCCTC
>CAYVXC010000140.1:0-5447 GCA_964454925.1 uncultured Bacteroides sp. | reverse complement strand
GCAGAAGAGTGTGGGGGTGAATTCGACGATCTGGTAGTCAGCGATTCCGTTGAGGTTGAACGGATCTTGAGACAGGAGCGCTTTGGCGGCCGCGAGGTCGGCGACCTTGAGCATTATGACACCGCCTTCGCGGGGTGTTCTGGGGCCCGAGGTAATCAGCTCTCCTTTGGCATAATGGGCGGCGAGAAAATCGCGGTGGGCTTGAAGATGGCGGTCAACTTCGTCAAGAGGCTTTTTGTAAGTCAGGATTGCGATAAACATTGTTGTGGTTGGTCTTTTAACAATCATACCCCGTGTGAAGCGGGGTATGAATTGATACAAAATGAATTGATGAATTGACTATTCGAGTTCGACTTTACCGGCGACTTTCATGTTGTTGCTTCTGACAAAGTCGAGAATCGAGTCACGGACAGGACCCGGTTCTATGTCGGCTTCGATTCGACGCAGTGCATTGTAGGTCGAGGTCGGGGTCTGATAGAGGTGACGGTAGGATTTACCGGCAACATCGATGTCTTCTTCGTTGAAACGGTTGTCGCGGGTCATGACGGCGCTGTTTACACCATAGTAGGTAACAGGGTTGTGAGCCATGATGACAAACGGGGGAACGTTTGAAGAAATTCTGCATCCTCCTTTAATGAAGGCCCATTCACCGACTTTGGCGCGTTCGTGGAGAATCACAGCCGAAGAAAGGATTGCATGGTGGTCGACAAAGACATCACCCGCAATTTTCACACCGTTACCGAGAACCGCAGGGCCGACGATATGGGTATCATGACCGATGTGGGTTTCGGCAAAGATGAAGCAGTTGTCTCCGATTCGTGTACCGCCGTCGGGATTGATGCCGCGGTTGATGATTACCTGTTCACGAATCACATTGTTGTCGCCGATGAAGCAATAGGTTTTTTCGCCTTTCCAGCGGAAATCCTGAGGATCGGCTCCGATAACGGCTCCTTGATAGATTTTGTTATTTTTGCCGATACGTGTTCCCGAGTTAATGGTCACATAGGGCATGATTTCGCATCCTTCTCCGATTTCCACATCGGCTCCGATGTAGGCAAATGGATGGATGGTGACACCTTCGGCAATTTTTGCCGCGGGGTCGATATGAGCGAGTTGGCTGATCATGGTTGTGATTAAGTAGTTAGGGCTCATCGGCCACCGCCGACAGCCTGATAGAGGTTGATGACGGCCTGGGCGCGTGTAAGCTGGTTAGCGATTCGGTTCATCTGTGCCTGGAGGAGACTCTGCTGTGCTGTCAGCACTTCGAGATACGTTCCGTTGGCGTAGACGAGAAGGTCATTGGTATAATCGACCGATTTTTCGAGGTCGGCTATCTGCTCATTGAGGTGGATAGAGCGTTCACCGGTTTTCTCGATAGTAGTCAAAGCATTTGAAACTTCAGCGGCAGCCGAAAGGACAGTCGATTCAAAGGAATTCATCGCACGCTGCTGACTGATTTTGGCTGCTTCGAGGCGGGCGATGTTCTGACCGCGCGAGAATAGAGGCGCCGTCAGAGAACCGGCCAGCTGAATGAACCAGTCACCGGGATTCTTGATCATCGAGCCGAGGAGGTTGGTGAAACCGCCGTTGGCCGAGATGTTGAGTCCGGGATAGAAAGCTGCACGCGCGCTGTTTGTGGCGTAGTAGGCCGACGCAAGACCGCGTTCGGCGATTGTTACGTCCGGACGGTTTGCGAGATAGTTCATCGGTACGCCTGAAAGAGCGATGTCGGGCACGGTGATGGTCGCGTCGGGAGTGACGGCCCATTCGCCGGGTAACGTGCCGAGCAGAGTCGACAGAGCGTTCGAAATCTGATTACGCTGAATTTCGAGCTGGGAGATCGAAGCGAGAACCGAGCGGTAGTTCGCATCGCTCTGAACAACGGCAGCCTCATTCAGTCGCCCGGCTTCTTTCAGGTCGCGCATGACCTGGACCGAACTGTTCCACAGACGGGCTGTGTTGCGCGAAAGCGCCAGTTGAGCCTCGATAGAAGCCAGCGAATAATAGGTGTTGGCAACCGTAGCGATGATCTGGGAACGGACGGCCTGAGCCTGGGCTTCGGCGATGTCAACGCCTACTGCGGCCGAACGTTTGTTGTTCAGAAGTTTTCCGAACACGTCTACTTCCCACGATACAGACAGCGGAATCTGGTATGACCATGAAAAGTCAGAACCGGCGTAGGACGCTCCCGCTCCGTTGGGTGCAAGAGCCACCGAGGGGAAATAGGCGAGTTTGGCGCCTTTCAGCTGTGTCTGAGCAAGTTCGATGTTCAGTCGGGCGTCGGTAATCGAGTGGTTGTTTGCCAGCGCCTTGTTGATATAGTCTACCAGGATAGGATCGGTGAAGACCTGTTCCCAAAGGAGATTGCCGAAAGCCGACGAGTCGGCGGCTTCGCCCTGACGGGCTTCGACATAGGCCCGTGTCATGGCGTTGTCGGTCGGGGTCTCGTATTTTTTATAGAGGCCACACGATGTAGCCATCGTCAGAGCGACGGCTACAGCGGCGGTGGATTGGATGATTTTTACTGTTTTCATCATTTAAGATGGTGGAATAATATTGATGAAGCGTTTGTCGGATAGGGGTCATTTAGAGGCATTGCCCGATTTTGACGACGGTGTGAACTGCTCGATTTCGTTCTCGATGGTTCCGCCGGGTTCCTGATTTTCCCATTTCAGCGGTGTGATCTTTTCCTGGATCTTCTGGAATACGAAGAAGAATGTCGGGACGAAGACAACCTGGAGAATCATACCGATAAGCATACCGCCGATCGAACCTGCACCGAGGGCGCGGTTTCCGTTGGCGCCTACGCCGTGAGCAAACATCATGGGCATCAGACCGATGATAAGAGCAAGCGAAGTCATCAGAATCGGGCGCAGACGTGCGGCCGCTCCGGCGATGGCAGCGTTGACAATCGACATGCCCGTGTGGCGGCGTTCGAGCGCGAATTCGACGATGAGAATCGCGTTCTTTGCCAGAAGTCCGATAAGCATGATGAGAGCGATCTGGAGATAGATGTTATTGGAGATTTCGAAAATATCGGCGAAGATGAATGTTCCCATCAGACCGAACGGAATCGAAAGGATAACGGCCAGAGGAAGAATGTATGATTCGTACTGGGCCGACAGAATCAGATAGACGAACAAGAGACAGAGACCGAAAATCGTGACGGTCGCATTCGAACTCGAATTTCCTTGTTCGCGGGTCATACCCGAATATTCGTAACCATATCCGTCAGGAAGCGTTTCGGCAGCGACTTTCTTGATCGCTGCGATAGCCTGACCGTTCGAGTAGCCTTCGGCAGCCTGACCGGTGACAGAGATCGAGTTGAACATGTTGAATCGGTTGAGAAGGTCGGGGCCATAGATACGCTTCATGGTTATGAAGTTTGAAATCGGAGCCATTTCGCCGGCCGCATTCCTGACCTTGATCTGGTTGAGCGTTTCTTTAGAGTCGCGAGCCTCGGAAGGAGACTGCATCATGACGCGGTAGATCTTACCGAAGCTGTTGAAGTTCGATACATACATCGAACCATAGTAGCCCTGAAGGGTCGACAGGATGGTCGACGGGGAAATGCCGGCCTGCTTGGCTTTGGCGACATCGATGTCAATCTGATACTGAGGGAAAGTCGGGTTGAACGTGGTGTAGGCCATACCGATTGCAGGCTGTTCGTTGAGCTTGGCCAGGAAGTTCTGAACCACGCCGAAGAACTTGTTGACGTCGCCACCGGTTTTATCCTGCATCTTGATCTCGAAACCGTTGGTCATCGAGTAACCGCTGATCATCGGGGGTTGGAAATAGTTGATGATGCCTGACTTGACCGATGCAGTGGCCTTTCTCAGTTCTTCGGTAACCTTGGTGGCTGTCTGATCGCCCGAACGCTCTTCCCACGGAAGGAGCTTGATGATGAACGTACCATAGGTCGGACCCTGGCCGGCAATGAACGAGTAACCGTTGATGAGCTGACAGCCCTTTACGGCCGGATTCGCCATGATGATTTTTTCAACTTGATCGAGAGTCTCGGCCGTGCGTTCCTGGGTTGAACCGGCCGGGAGGTTGACCATGCCGAAAATCGTACCCGTGTCTTCGCTCGGCACAAGGTCGGTCGGTGTCGAACTCATGAGAAGATAGAGAATTCCGAAAGTAACCGCGAGCACGATGAATGCGACGATGCGGCCAACGAAAGTCTTGGCGAAGAAGGTGATGACTTTGCGATATAACTTCAGAATCCGTTCATAGCCTTTGTTGAAGCCCTGGTGGAAACGTTTTGTGAAAATTCCTATCAGAGCCAGGATAGCGACGACGATGGCAACGATCATCTGCCATTTGACTGGCGAGGCGTACCATCCGAGAATCATGAAGGTGATAGCGGCGGCTACAAAAATGAAGGTGACGACGGGAGGCAGGGTGAAGTGGCTCTTAACCTGGCGGGCGGCGGCACGGCCGGCTTCGGAGTAGGCATCGGCCATTCGTTCTTTCAGAGGTTTATTGTTGTCATGGCCTTTGAGGAACACCGCACACAGCGCCGGCGAGAGGGTCAATGCGTTGATCGCCGAGAAGAAAATGGCGATTGCCATTGTCAGACCAAACTGGCGGTAGAACACACCCGAAGTTCCGGGCATGAACGATACGGGGATGAACACGAGCATCATGACCAGTGTGATCGAAATCAGAGCGCCCGAAATTTCGCGCATGGCGTCGATCGACGCGCGGCGTGCGCTGTGATAGCCTTCGTCAAGTTTCGCATGGACCGCCTCGACCACCACAATAGCGTCGTCGACCACAATCGCGATCGCCAGAACGAGAGCCGAGAGGGTGATCAGGTTGATGGAGAACCCGATGAGGTTCATGAAGAAGAATGTACCGATAAGGGCCACGGGGATGGCGATAGCCGGAATGATGGTTGACCGAAGGTCCTGCAGGAAGATGTACACCACGACAAACACGAGGATGAAAGCTTCGAGCAGGGTTTTGAGAACCTCGTTGATCGACGCATAAAGGAAGTCGTTGTTGTTAAGAGGAACCGCAACTTCGAGTCCGGCCGGCAACTGTTTTTCAAGCTCTTCGACGTATGACAGACAGTCTTCGATAATCTTCGTCGCGTTCGAACCGGCGGTCTGGAACACGATGGCCATTACCGAAGGATTGCCGTTATACTTCGAGTGGAAACCATAGGTCACGCGTCCCATCTCGATGTCGGCCACGTCTTTCAGACGAAGCACGTCGCTGCCGGGATTGGCGCGTACGACGATGTCGCCGAATTCCTCGGGAGTCGAAAGACGACCGCGATAGCGGAGTGTGTACTGGAAAGCATTGTCAGAGTTTTCACCGAAAGCGCCGGGAGCGGCCTCGACATTCTGTTCGGCCAAAGCGGCGGCTACGTCAGAAGGCATCAGGCTGTACTGAGCCATCACGTCGGGTTTGAGCCATATACGCATCGAGTAGTCAGC
>CAYVXC010000139.1:0-5572 GCA_964454925.1 uncultured Bacteroides sp. | reverse complement strand
GCTATATATAGCACCCCTACATGGGATGCAACCTTTCGCTTTAACACGCGGTTCTACAACACCCCCGTACAAAGGGCAAGGATTGGGCCGGGAGGTGAAATGGGTCAAAAAAGTTGGAGGGGGAATGGATAATCCAGGTTTTTATCGTATATTTGTAGACAGGATTATCAACCAAAGACAAAATGTCAGAAAACCACATGAAACTGATAGGCGCTCATGTGTCGGACGAACCCGATGTGAGCTTCGCGCCGGGGTATGCGGCTGCTCTCGGAGCGGGCGCGTTCGCGCTCTTCACGGGGCGTTCATCGTCGTGGCGCGTTCCCGACCCGACGCCCGAAGTCGCTCAGGCTTTTAAAGAAAATTGCGAGAAATTCGGGTTCAAACCGGGTGCGATTCTTCCTCATGCCGGTTTTCTGATGAATCTCGGATCGCCCGACGGCCGCAAACTCGGTATGTCGCGGACACTGTTCGTTGATGAACTGAGACGCTGTAAGCTGCTCGGACTGATGATGCTTAACTTTCATCCGGGCGCAACACTCGGAAAAATTGACGATGACAAATGTCTGGCTCTGATTGCCGAATCGATCAATCGCGGTCTTGACAAAATCGACGGCGTGAAAGCCGTGATCGAGAACACGGCCGGACAAGGTTCTAATCTCGGATGGTCGTTTGAACACATCACCGCCATAATTGACCGAGTCGAGGATAAAAACAGGGTAGGGGTCTGTATTGACTCTTGCCATGCTCACGCCGCCGGCTATGACCTGTCGACCGAGGAGGGATATGAGAAGATGTGGAACGAATTTGACCGAGTTATCGGCGCGGACTATCTTTCGGCCATGCATCTAAATGACGCGGTGAAGGAGGCCGGGAGCCGGATTGACCGTCATGCTCCGCTCGGTCAGGGAACAATCGGCCGTGAGTTTTTCAAACGCCTCGTGACCGATCCGCGGACCGACAATATTCCGATGATTCTTGAAACTCCCGACGAGTCGCTATGGCCTGTCGAAGTCAAGGAACTCTATGGCTGGCAACCTGAATAGATCAGAAAAAATCCTTTAGAAATATCATAAATTACTAACCACCATTTTTCCCCGTTCATAACCATGAATCACAAACCAGATCTCGGTTTTTGGAAGCTTTGGAATCTCAGCTTCGGATTCTTCGGCGTACAGATTGCGTACGCGTTACAGAGTTCGCAGGTCAGCCGAATTTTTTCGACTATCGGCGCCGACCCTCACGACCTCAGTTATTTCTGGATTCTCCCGCCCCTTATGGGGCTGATCGTTCAGCCGATAGTAGGTTCGGCGAGTGACCGCACATGGAACCGTTTCGGCCGCCGTCTGCCCTATCTGATTTTTGGCGCGGCCGTGGCTATCATCGTGATGTGTCTGCTCCCGAACGCCGGTTCGCTCGGGCTGACTGTCAGCTCGGCCATTATCTTCGGGCTGATAATGCTGATGTTCCTCGACACATCGATCAATATGGCTATGCAGCCGTTCAAGATGTTGGTCGGTGACTTTGTCAACGAAAAACAAAAAGGTCTGGCCTATTCAATCCAGTCGTTCCTGTGTAACGCGGGTTCGGTGGTCGGTTATGTCGCTCCGTTCGTACTTGCCTGGTTCTTGCCCAACTCGGCACCTCAGGGAGAAGTGCCCCCGACCGTCACGGTCGCTTTCTATCTCGGAGCCGCTATTCTTCTGCTTTGTGTTTTCTATACGATGGCGAAGGTCAAGGAGATGCCTCCGGCCGAATATGCGGCTTACCACGGCATCAAAGAAGAGCCGGCAACCGCTGACGGAAAGGTGAAACGCGACGGAATCCTGAAACTACTGGTAAAGGCTCCTAAAGTGTTCTGGACCGTCGGTGTGGTTCAGTTTTTCTGCTGGGCCGGCTTCCTGTATATGTGGTCTTACTCAACCGATGCGGTTGCCATTCAGGCGTTTGATGCGCCGACAATGAAAGCCGTCGATAATATTACGGTTAATGGAACTGACTATGCCGGGAAATTCATCCTTGATAACAATAAAATGGTCGTCGAACACGGCCGCCTCGTTCTCGGCGGTGTAAAGGTTGACGGTGGAGAAATCATCGAGCCTACCACTGTTGCGGTCGATGGAGTCGTTGTCGTCAAAGACGGAAACGTCGTTTATGATGACGGAGTCGCTCTTCTCGAACCCAAAGACGGTGTCCTTGACGTGAAAGGAAAGGCCGTGGTTATAGACGGTACGACCTTCAGCGGTGTAGAAAAGCTTGAATCGGTCGCCCGTATCGATATGGTGGGCGAAAATTCAAAACTGGTTGTAGCCGGTGTGGCTGTCGCTCAGCCCGACGGAACTTACGAACTTGAAGAAGTGACTGAAATTCCCGCTGTAAAAGCAGCTTCGGATATTGAGATTCACTATTCGACCAAACTTAATCCCTCGACAACAAACTATCAGAGTGCCGGTGACTGGAATGGTAATCTGCTCGCCGTCCAGGGTATCATTGCCGTCCTTTGGGCTCTCGTCCTCGCACGATTCAGAAGCCGTAAAGTCGGCTACTCGCTGTCGCTCCTTATCGGCGGTCTCGGCTTCCTTTCAATCTTCTTCATCCACAATCAGTATCTGCTCTTTGTTTCGTATGGTCTCGCCGGTTGTGGCTGGGCCGCCATGTTGGCTATGCCGTTCACGATTCTGACAAATGCCTTGTCGGGCAAGAATATCGGAACATATCTTGGACTGTTCAACTGTACTATCTGTCTGCCTCAGATCGTCGCCGCTCTTTGTGGCGGTCTGCTGCTGGGCTTGTTCCCCGTTGTAAGTGAAGGCCCGTCTGCCGGCGCTCCCAATACAGTCGGTATGCTTGTTACTTCTGGTGTTCTCCTGATACTCGGCGCACTCGCTGTCTGGATCATCAAGGAAACTAGCGGAGAAAAAGCTGATCGCGGAGAAATTCTCGAAGCAACCGATAAAACCGGTGAACTGGCCGCGACAGACCTTTGAAGCGATGCAGTCTTTAAGACAACTTTTTAAAATTGGCCTCGGCCCTTCGAGTTCCCACACGATGGGACCTCGAAGAGCGGCCGAGCGTTTTGTCGCCGGGCTTAAAGAGACTCCGGCCCGATTTGAAGTGACTCTGTACGGGTCTTTGGCTGCGACCGGAGAAGGACACATGACCGATGTGGCGATTCTCGATGTTCTCGACGCTGTTGCTCCGTCTGAAATAGTCTGGGAGCCAGACGTTTTTTTGCCTTATCATCCCAACGGATTGACGTTTAAAGCGTTTAATAGTGAAGGGGTGGAAGTCGCAAAGGAAACCTTCTATTCGGTCGGCGGCGGCGACATTGTACGCGAAGGAGAAACGGCCGCCGAGCATCCCGACGTGTACGACATGTCGACTATCGGCGAAATCCTCGAGTGGTGCAAGAAAACCGGTCGGACATATTGGGAATATGTCGAGATGTCGGAAGGTCCTGAGATCTGGGAATTTCTTTCTAAAGTCTGGCAGGCGATGAAAGAGGCGGTACAGCGCGGACTTGAGGCGGAGGGAGTTTTGCCCGGACCTCTTGGAGTGCGCCGCAAAGCCGTGAGTTATTACGTACGCGCGGCCGGTTACAATTCGTCGTTGAAGAGCCGTGGACTTGTCTATGCCTATGCCCTTGCCGTGAGTGAGGAGAATGCCTCGGGTCACCGGATTGTTACAGCCCCGACATGTGGGTCATCGGGAGTTCTTCCTGCGGTTCTCTATCATCTTCATACGTCTAAGGGATTCAGCGAACAGCGGGTTCTCCGCGCGCTCGCGACGGCCGGTCTGTTCGGCAACGTCGTGAAACATAATGCATCGGTTTCTGGTGCCGAAGTCGGATGTCAGGGAGAGGTCGGCGTAGCATGTGCTATGGCTGCCGCAGCCGCATCCCAGCTTTTCGGAGGCACACCGTCTCAGATTGAGTATTCGGCCGAGATGGGACTTGAGCATCACCTCGGAATGACTTGTGACCCGGTCTGTGGGCTTGTTCAGATTCCGTGTATCGAACGAAATGCCTATGCGGCCGCGCGTGCACTCGATTCGAATCTCTACGCGTCGTTTAGTGACGGAACCCACTCGGTTTCGTTCGACCGAATCGTCAAGGTCATGAAACAGACCGGCCACGATCTGCCCTCGCTCTATAAGGAAACAGCCCGAGGCGGTTTGGCTGTCATTGATTAAATTTTTACTTTGTAGGCCCGTTCGGGAAAAAGCTGTCCCGGCGCGGTGAGTATATGGAACATGAGCTCGCGAAAGAGCTCATGTTCGTTTCTACGCGAACCGATACCTTTGCTTTGTACATCGAAGAGTCGGATTGCTCTGATGATTTCGATGACCTGGAAGGCGTTGTATTTTGAGCGTGCAAGATTGATACGCTTGAGTAAGGACGGCCATTTCAGACCGAGGGCAGCCATCAGACCGCGTTCGCTCTTATCTTTGACAAAATAGGTTACGAGCAGATTGCTGTAAAGGTCAAAGATGTTGCCCAGTGCCATTTTTAACGGAACAGCCTTCGGATTGGCGGCGAAGTAGTCGGCTATCCGGTAGACTCGTGCCGCGTCGCGGGCGGCTAACGCATCAAGCAGTTCAAAGATATTGAATGATTTTGAGTAGCCGATATGGCGTTCGATTGCCTCAGGGGTAACCATCGCGCCCTGTCCCAGGACTCCGATGAGTTTCCCCAGTTCGTTATACATTCGGCTTAGGTCTGCCCCGACATATTCAGCGAGCATTTCAAGAGCCTTGGGCTGAACGTTCAGACCTCGTTTGTTGATGAAATCCTTGATGGCGGAAGGTAGAACCGATGAGTCAATCTTTTTCGATTGAAAGATGACCGCGTCGTCACATTTTGCGATGGCTGACGCCAGTTTGCCTTTGAGGTCGGCCCCGCGCGATGCGATGACAAGGACCGTCGTCGGCGAGGGATCGGCGATATACTTCTGTAACTTGTCGAGTTGGTCGGCACGGGCAGACTGGGCTTCTTTGAGAATGACGACTTGATAGTCCGACATCAACGGAAAGCGGCGGCAGATATCGACGACTTCGCGAATTTCGACCCTGGGAGCATAAAGGACGTAGCGGTTGAGCTGCCACTCGTCCTGAGGCAGAAGGTTCTCGAACGCTTTTACGATTTCGTCGATAAAATAACCTTCCTCTCCCTGCAAAAGATAGATCCGGGATACTTTCCCGGCTTTCAGGGACGAAAGAATGGTTTCAAAAGAAAGATTCTGAGCAGCCATTGCACGTCAAGTTTCAAAAATCTTTCGTAAATTTACAAAAATATTTCTTATGTCTACTCCCCTTGACCCGAAAATAATTGAAGAGACGATGTCGGAGGATCTGAAACGGCCGCTGAACCTCCCGCCGGTTACATTGGACCTCCGTCCTTCGTCGAAAAGTACATACTGGGAAGTGTTTGACAAACTCCGTCACAAGTGGGTCGCTCTCACACCTGAGGAACGTGTTCGTCAGACGTTTGTTAACTATCTTATAGAAGTTTGTGGTTTTTCGAGAAATCGGATTGCAAACGAAGTAGGTCTACATCTTAACCGGACAAGGCGACGCG
>CAYVXC010000138.1:2115-5581 GCA_964454925.1 uncultured Bacteroides sp. | reverse complement strand
CTGATGGTATAGATGAGAAAACCTCGGGCAGAGGCCCGAGGTTTCTTGCATTAGGTTATTCCATTCCGCGTTATTCGGGTCGCATGGAGATTTCGACGTGATCGGCATTCTTGAGATAGGTCCGCGCAAAATCGCGAACAGCTTCCGGGTTCAGACGGGCGAGAATGGTTTCATAGTCCGAATCCATGTCGGGGCCATATTGGTCATAGACTTTGATGACGGTCTCCCAGTAGCCGTTATCGGTCCGGTTGTCGGCAATTTCTTTGGCCAGGTAGGCTTTCACTTTTCCGACTTCTTCATCAGAAGGCCCGTTGGCGACAATGTCGGCGATGGTTTCACGGACAACGGAGAAGACTTCGTCTTCGTGACCCGGTTTGACTTTGATGTACACGGGCATGATGAAGCGTGAAGGGGTGTCGGGCCCGTTGAAGCCGGCTGTAACGGAGCAATGGGAATTGATTCCGTAGGTCAGACCGCGTTTTTCGCGCACTTCGGCCAAAAGACGGCTCTTGACAATTGAACCGAACGTCTGGGCAAGCAGAATATGTTCGAGATCAAAGGGACACTTTCCGTTAAAGAACGAGTAGGTAATGGACTGGGGAGTTTCGGTCATAGGATGGGTGAAGTTGAAGGACTTTTCACCCGAAACGAAGCCATAACCGAAATCGCGTGCACGTTCTTTGCGTCCGGCGCCGGGAAGAGAGGCGATGTATTTTGAGACCAGGTTATTAATGGAATCGCGGTTAAAATTGCCGGTGATGATATAGGTGAAATCGCTCATATCTCCGAAACGGTCTTTATGAAGGTCGATAATCGCATCATATTCGACCTTGTCGAGATCGGAAGCATAGAGTTTGTCACCGAGAGGATGGTGGTTGTAGACGATGGAATGGATTGAATCGCCCATAGCGAAAGTTGCGGTGCGGTTTGGGTTCTCCAATTTTGACCGGGTGGTCGACATGAGAGCCTTGAAGGCATTATCGTCGCGGTTGGGGGCAGTAGCTTTCAGAAAAAGCAACTGAAGGGCCGTTTCAAGATCGTCGGGAGTAGTGACAGCGATCAGTTCCTCGGCGGTATTACCGATTTTAACGGCCGATTGTACATTGTGCCCGGCCAGGAGTTTACGAAGTTCAGTCGACGAATAACCACCGAAACCGGTGACCGCAAGAGCATCGTCGGTCATTTTGTAGACGGCTTTTTTGGCCGGGTCGAAATTCATGGAGAATCCACCGGGACTAACACCGTGGATGAGAACCTGATCGGGTTTGGAATCACTGTGACGAAGATAGACTTTGATGCCGTTTGAGAGAGTCAGCAACTGAGAGCCGAAGGGAGCGTTCCCCGTCGAGACGATTGTTCCGGGCGCCGGAAGCCGGGACATCAGTGGCCGGTTGGCGAAGGTGTCGACGAAAGGTTCGACAGGAGCAAGAGCAACTTTCGCCGCATCAGCATTCAGAATGTCTTCGGAAAGTAGATTGATGTCCTTGGGTGCGGCATAGACGGTTGTTATCCGATTCCGACCGTCGCGATTCACCAGTTCAGCGAAATAGGCGTTGACATCGTCGAGAGAAGTAGTCCGTTCAACACCTTTCATCATCTTATAATATTGTTCGGCCGAAGGAATGACACCGCCCCGGGTGAAATTCTTAACATATTTCTTTGCAAGAGAAGTGTTTGATTCGGTCGACGAGTTGTTGTATTCCGAATTCATTTTTGATCTTTCGGTGAGTTTGGCGCGCCGAAGTTCCGTTTCGGTAAAGCCGTGGACGGCGGCACGGCCGAGTTCGGTGTTGAACGAGTCGAGAGCCTTTCTAACACCGTCGGCATCAAAGGCAGTGGCGCGCAACATAAGGGCCGAACGGGTGCCGGAAAGGAGAAACTTCTGAATTCCGAGACCAAGATTTGTCCAAGGGCATTCCGGGGTTTCCTCAAGAGCATCGAAACGTTCGACAAGCATGTCACACACGAGGGAACGGATATAGTCACGACGCATTTCGTCGATAGTGCCGATCCGGGTGGAATCGAGCAGCGGTTCCTTTATGTACAACTGAATCATATTGTTGGCTTGTTCGGGATCATACCCTATGGCTACAATCGGAGTCTGATTGTCGGGAACCTCGACCGGGGTTGACAAGACAGAGGTAGGCCGGGCGCTGATATCAGCGAAATGTGACTTGATAGACTCTTCGATTTTGTCAACGTCGATGTCGCCCACAACGATGACCGCCTGGTTCGAGGGATGATACCACTTCCGGTAGTAGTCGGCGAGTACATCAGGCTCGAAGTTTTCAACGACTTCGGCCAGACCGATAGGCATGCGGTTGCCATATATACCGCCCTGATAGATAGCCGGCGCGAGCGAAGTCAGAATCCGTGAGGAGGGCGACGACCGCTGGCGCATCTCTCCCATGATTACACCGCGTTCACTGTCGATGTCGTTTTTGTCAAGGAGAAGGCGGCCGCTCCAGTCGCTCAGAATCATGACACATGAATCCAACGCGCTTTCGCGAGCAGTCGGGACCTGACAGATATTATAGACAGTCTCGTCGGTCGAAGTATAAGCATTCAGGTTTTTGCCGAATTTCACGCCGATGCTTTCGAGATATTCGATTAAAGAATTGCCGGGGAAGTGTTCGGTTCCGTTGAAACACATGTGTTCAAGGAAATGGGCAAGTCCTCTCTGGTTTTCCTCTTCATTGATCGATCCGACGCGCTGGGCTATGAAAAAATCGGCCTGCCCCTCGGGAGAGGTGTTGTGCCTGATGTAATATTTCAATCCGTTGGGTAAAGTCCCTATCCGGACAGCCGGATCGACGGGAATTGGATTGGCTCCGTGAACAACAGACGCGGCGACCAGAATCAAGGCTGATAAAAACTGTTTTTTCATCACTAAAAAATAAAGCTTATTTTAAGGTTATAATTGTTTTGTTTCATGTTGTTGTATGCGGTCAGGTGTGACCAGTCTCCGGAAAGCCCGACGGCATAACGCGGGCCGATTGAACGTGTCACCCCGATAGAGGCAGAAACGGAAGCCGAACGGTGGGATTCCAGACTGAAAGCGTCGCGTTCAATCACTTCGAGTGAACGGAGTTCACCATCACGGGGGTGCATGTTCAGACTGCATCTGAAAGGAATGTCAGACTTAAACCCGGCCGCCCCGTCCAACATCCATAGGCGTGCGACCGTGATTGTTCCGGCCACACCACCGGATAAAACGACCCGGTTCAGGACCCGATAGCTGTAGGGTTCGGCATAAGCGGTTGACCGATGACTCCAACCCGGAGAAAAAGAAACATGAAAACGGTCGACCGGGCCGAATTTCATTCCCCACCGGGCATCTAAAGAGGCTTCAGCACCATCGTCGGCAAACATTTCGTTGTGACCGATGACCGGAAATGACGCGGAAGCCTGATCTCCGAAAATAGTTTCTTTCCCGTGTCGGCGGAAAAGGCCGAGATTAGCGGCA
>CAYVXC010000138.1:0-2015 GCA_964454925.1 uncultured Bacteroides sp. | reverse complement strand
ACACCGGCCGCGGCATCGAGTTTTCCCACTACATTGCGCGGTCGTGGATCTACGCTCCGGTATTGAAGGACAGCTTCATAACTCATTGAAACTCCCCAGGCGAGCCGCCCGTTGTTGTCGGCATATCCTCCGGCGAAATAATATCGTTCATTATTCATATCGCCTCCGACCGAGTCGGCCATCAGGTAGGGGTAGAGCAGAGCGCTGTCAGCGGTTTCGTTCCACACGACGTCGCGGGTCTTGCCATTGGTATATCCGGCCGTTCCCCAAAGAGTGGAACGGCGGTATTTCGTGTAGGTAGTTGCTTCGAGATTCCATCCATATTCGCTCAATCCGTTGCGTGGATCGGGA
Source organism: uncultured Bacteroides sp. (assembly GCA_964454925.1). Lineage (GTDB taxonomy): Bacteria > Bacteroidota > Bacteroidia > Bacteroidales > Muribaculaceae > CAG-873. The sequence goes on along the minus strand of CAYVXC010000138.1, from coordinate 1,664 downwards.
TTGTTCAGGTCAGAACGGTGACTGTAGGAACCGTCAACGGAAGTCAGCCCCTCGGTCATCCGCCATTGGTTCACGGCCGGATTCCCGAACGACAGCGTGGCGATCTGCCACAGCCCCGATCGATTCTCAACGACTGCCTGCTGAAGATCTTCCCCGGCGAAAGAAGCCAGAACCGTGAAGGAGGCAAGACATAGTGACGCGAACTTTCTCATGGTATCGGAACTACACCGTCGTATGTTTTCGTTTCACAGGGCTGTCCGTTTATATCGGCAGCTGTCTGCTGGAGTTCGATTTCAGAAGGAGTGCACATTTTGTTGAAATCTTCGGACGAATTGTTTGTATCGGCATAGACGGCCCGTCCGTCGTCGGTCAGATAGAGAAGTTTCCGGCGGACACTATGGAAATAGCGTGTTTTATCGCCGTCGATAGTTCCGCATCCGGTCCATCCGCAGTCCAAAGCCGGATTGCAGATCTGCCATGCATATTCTGAGTTGACCGAACATGTCACTACGTCAACTATCCATTCGTTTGGAAGCTTATAGGCCGTCTGCGACATCGGGAACGTTCCGACATTGGTCAATTCTTCGTATTCGTAGGTATAAAGATAGTCTTTGAGATATGAGTCGCGGTCAACGGGAATTCGCGCGATTCCGACTGCTTTAAAACCGCGGTTGTGAAGGACCCAAAACGACAGGGTATAGCAGTACCATTTATCGAGATTCGGGACCACGCCGTCAATGTCGAAACTTGATGGTTTTGTCGAAATGTCATACCATTCGAAATCGGCATGACTCAGATCGAACGAGTTGGGGTTTGCCACCCGGTGATCAATGCCGGTGTCAGCAAGCAAAAGAAATTCTCCGGGCATGACCGGGACGTCGGTTCCGGAACCGGGAACGGTGTACAAAGCCTGGACAGTCATGGCCTCGTTCATAATGTCGGGCGAGAAGTCATACTTCTTGGTTGTGAGAAATTTCGACTCGAACAAGGTCAGGCCGTCGACATAGATCATATGGTCGGTGTTATTGTAGAGCTTAATATAATCGTCACCATAGTATTGATTACCCGAGGGCTGAAGAGTGCCGGCAAAGAATACCTCGGCGATGATCAGATCGTCGCTTTCGATATTATTGTAGGCGCTCAGTTCGATTGAAACCGACTGACCGGTGATGTTTACACTCGACTTATTCGCTCTAAGGGCGGTCGTTGCCGCCCCTGATGTGAATACACGTGCCGTGAACGAGACATTATAAAGTCCTGGAATTAGAGAAATTTCAGCATTCATACTGAATTCGTAGGTCTTTCCTGAACTCACGTTAGTGAAAGTATAAAGCCGGTCGACGATTTCGGCGCCCTGAGGGAGCTCGGGCATGATGAGATTCACTACTACCGAAGTCCGGTTGCTTTCTCCCGACGAAAGATCTTCGTCGCACGAAGTCATTCCTACAAGACTTATCAAGGCTGTCAGAAAAATGATTCTAAGATGATTCATTGAGGATATAAGTATATAATTCAGTTATTATTCAGAAAGTGATATTGGCTTCCATTCCGAAGTAAGCGTTTGATGTGCGTCGGATTGTCAGGCCGTTGCTCGTGTAGTCGGGAAGGTAATCGACAATCCGGTTCACGAAAGCCGACACCTTTAAGATGCGGCCAATCTGTTT
>CAYVXC010000137.1:0-5639 GCA_964454925.1 uncultured Bacteroides sp. | reverse complement strand
CCGGTAACGAAAACGACTTCTGCAACCAAACCGGTTGCAGGAATTCTTCATGGAAATGTATACTATCGTTACGACGAAAATTCAAAAAAGAAATTGAATGCGAGGACTGTAACAATAAAAAATATGAGGACCGGTAAAGAAGTGAAATCTGATATGAAAGGAAATTTTTCTATCGGAGCCTCGGTTGGGGATATACTTAGAATTAGCGATTTTAGTTTTAAAACTCGTAGATACGCAGTCAAATCGTTAAGCAATGTTTCAATAGAGTTAAAATATATGGATTTTGTTATGGGTGAAATGCGTGTGGAAAAGAAATATCCCGACTTAAAAGATGCTGAGGTTCAGTTTCTACATGATAGTATTGAAATCAAACCAATTAACATAAATGGAGATAAAGCTAAAATAGATGACGTTTGGAGTAGTCTATATGTTTGTCAATTGAATCCTAAAGGAGAAATTCGAGAAAAAAAATACTTGGATTTTGATGTAAATCAGGCAGGTAACATTATGATACATGTTGATGAGGTTCTTGATAATATAAAACCGATTAATGGCCGATATCCTTCTGAAGTAATAATCGTAATCCTGTCAGATTATTATAACAATGAATTGAAAAAAAGAATTACCATTCCAGAATCTCTTATTCGGACTTATCGTTCAGGTAAAGTAAGAAAATAAATTGAACGGTATAAGTTGTACGTATCCATCAGGCCGTCCGCTATAATTACCGGAAAGGGACTAAAAAATCGCGATTTTTCACTACCTTTGCATCACCGTATTCACTCAATGTTGTTTTTGACTCGATGAACAAAATTATCGACTTTTTCAAAAGGATGTGGAACAACCATCCGATCCTTTCAAATATAGTTCTGATTATTGTCAGCCTGCTCTGTCTTGCTTGGGTTACGCTGTGCTTCCTCGATGTATGGACCCACCACGGCCAAGTAGCTAAAGTTCCCAATGTCATAAATATGGGATTGACCGAGGGTGTGAAGACTCTTCGTGAAGCCGACCTTGAAGTAGTGGTTGCCGATTCGGTTTACCGCAAGGATTTGAAGGGTGGAACGATTGTTGACATTATTCCTCAACCCGGTGCAATTGTTAAGGCCGACCGCGAAGTCTACCTGACTATTGTAGCTTTTTCGGCTGAACCTGTCATCATCGACATGCTCTTGACCGACATCTCATGGCGTCAGGCCGAAGCCTATCTGAAAGCTAAGGGTCTGAAAGTGGAAAAACGATATGTTCCGTCTCAATATCCCGACCTTGTCGTGGCCGTGAAATGTCGCGGGAAAGAACTCTCGCTTGGAAGCAAGGTTACAATCGACGACGTCATCACTCTCGAGGTCGGGCAAGCTGTCCGTCAGGCGCCGGCTGAAGACAATCCGCTTGACGATGCGATCGATGCGAACATCTATGTCGAAGGTTCCGACTTCGAATCGCCCGACATGAGCGAAGAAGACGAACAGGCCGGACTGATGGATTAACGTAGCTATGGAAGATCCGAGAATCGACGACCGCGAGGATTTTGACGCGGATATCCCCGACGAAATTGAAGCTGACGGTGCCGATGGTGGCGAACGAGAACTCTATGAGCATTTCCGTTTTGTTGCAGACAAAGGTCAGCAACTTCTGAGAGTTGACAAATTCCTGGTTGAACGGCTTCAGAAATCTTCGCGTAACCGAATCCAGAATGCTGCTGACGCCGGATGTATCCTCGTCAACGGAAAACCCGTCAAATCCAACTATCGGGTCAAACCTTTCGACGTGGTCCAGGTTGTCATGGACCGACCGCGCTATGAATTCGAGATTGTCGCTCAGGATATTCCGCTTGACATCGTTTATGAAGACAGCGATGTCCTCGTGGTCAACAAGCCGGCCGGCCTCGTTGTCCATCCCGGTCATGGCAACTATTCGGGAACACTCGTCAACGCTTTGGCGTGGCATTTCAAGGACGTCCCTGACTATGACGCATCCGATCCACGCATGGGACTCGTCCACCGAATCGATAAAGATACCTCCGGCCTGCTGGTTGTCGCCAAGACTCCCGATGCCAAGACCAATCTTGGCCGCCAGTTCTTCAACAAGACAACCAGGCGTGAATATGTCGCTCTTGTATGGGGTGAACCGTCTCCCGCGGTTGGTACCGTTGTCGGTAACGTTGGCCGATCGACCAAAGACCGGTTGCAGATGGCTGTCTATGATCCCGATAGCGGAATCGGCAAACACGCTGTCACCCACTATGAGGTTACGCGACGGTTCGGCCCGGTCAGTCAGGTTAAATGTGTGCTCGAGACCGGTCGCACTCACCAGATCCGCGTTCACATGAAACATATCGGTCATCCGCTGTTCAACGATGCCCGTTATGGCGGTGACCAGATTCTGAGAGGCGAACGAACCGGTTCTTATAAGAAATTCATCGAAAATTGTTTTGAGCAATGCCCTCGCCAGGCCCTACATGCTCGGACCCTCGGTTTCGTTCACCCGGTTACGGGGAAAGAAATGTTCTTCGAAGCACCGCTTCCACCCGACATGTCAGGCTTGATCGACCGCCTTGAAACGTACCATACAGCCACTTCTCGTTCTTGATCTGCCCTTGTAGACAAATTTCTCAAAGCATAGGCTGTAACTCGATGAGTGACAGAGGCCTACTAATAAGATCGTAGACTCTTTTTCCTATGCTGTGGGTTGTCCGGCGGGTAGTTTTTGGATAATTTTGCGGAACAAAAATAACATGTTCTCCAAATTATCCAAAATGAAAACCAATCTCAAATTTAGAATCTCCGTACTTTCTTTTTCGGTTTTGTTATCTGTTTCGATGTTCGCTGTTGAACCCGCTGACAGTGCCACGACCGATTCTTTACCCATGCGTGCGAATCCCGAACTTTTGAAGGAGATCACTGTCAAAGGAAAGAAAGTCGAGATAACAGAACGTGGTATGGATTTTACCATATCGAATATCAAGGGCTCTGATCTTGCTGATGCAGGAACTATCCTCGACATGTTTTCATGGGCGCCGGGATTGTCGGTTGATAATAACGACAATATTTCGGTTTTCGGAACTGAGGGGACGCCGTTGATATACATAAATGGAGTTAAGGTGACCGACAAAGTGAAACTAACGTCCTTGCCCTCAAACATGGTCAGAAAAATTGAAGTAATCCGCGCTCCCGGAGCCGAATATCCAGTCGGTACAAACTCAGTGATCAAAGTTACAACATCCATACCTCTGAAAGACATTTTTAATGTTAACCTGGTTGACAAAGCTGATCAGGGCCATCGCTTCTCGAATTCCCTGCTCGGAAATGCATTCGGTACTGTCGGAAAGTTTGACGTCCTCGCTTCCATCGGATATAAGCTTGGGAACAGCCGTCAGTCATCTTTTGCGACCGAAGCGGTCAGCGCTAAAGACGGGAGTCTGCTAAGAGAAAATTCTACTTATCAGAAAGATTTCATTCATTCGTCGGGTTGGAACTGGCTCGCCGGTGTGACATGGAACGTTTCTTCTTCCGATGTCATGCAAATTGAATATTCGGGCCGCACTGTTAAGCGAAAGAGAGATTTCCTCAGCGAGCTGACCACGATTAACCCCGATATCAAAACTGTCACCGATTATCTATCGAAAAATTCATCCGATCCGTCCGCTCACACGCTTTTAGGTTCTTACACCCACGAGTTCGACAATTCATCACTTGAAGTTTTCGCAACTTACAACAAAAAGGACTCGCGGGCTACCGAAAATATTTTTCTTTTGCCCGAAAATTTACTTGATCAGACGAACCTCCGCGTCTCATCGTCGGATATGTGGACCCTGCAAGGCAAATACTCGTGGAAATTCCGGAAGAAGGATAATCAGAACATCGGTATCTATGGTGGACGTTCGACTCAAAACTATGACAACGATTTTTCTTTCACGGGTCTGCAAACCGTCAATTCGAGTGTGGAGTGGGGTGAGTTTTTCTATTCCGGTTATTGGGAAGTCAAGGGCTTCGGTATAACGCCTGGTCTTAGAGGTCGTTGGGAGCGTCAGCATAGCCACAACGTTATCTCATCTGAGAATACCGACTATGACCGGACTTATTTCAACGTTGTTCCGAACCTGTCTCTCTACCATCGTTTTTCGAAGAAACTTGCTGTCAATCTTTATTATAAATACAGTTATTATCTACCCTCATTCTCCGAGTTAAGTCCGGTTGTATCTCTCGATGATCTGATCTATTTGGAGACAGGAAATCCAGACCTGAAAATTCCGAGGACTCACGAGTTCGCGATGGTCTTTAATCTACCCAAAGTGACTCTTATAGGCGAGTTCAACAAGAATAACAATAGCATTTCTTCTATAACAACTCCCATAGATGGTTCGGATTACTTCTTGGTTAAACCAATGAATATGTCGGGGACCTACAATATAAGAACGCAAGCATCCTATAATCTCAATCTCGCCAATAAATTCCGTTTGTACGCAAACGCGAGTTTGAGATTTGCCCATGTCAAATATTATTACATTGACGAGTTGCAGAAATGTAACCGGCTGACAGCCTCGGTGTGGCTGAATGGAAGCTATTCATTGTCGAAAGACTTTAGCTTATTCATGAGCGGATATTATTCTTCACCCCAGCAGGTCGATAACACGCGGGTAGGATATAACTGCAACATCTCTTTCGGCGGAAATTTACGCCTCCTCAATTCGAAGTTGACATTAAGATTGGCTGTTAACGATCTCCTTGCCCGAAGTGTTACCCCATGGTGGACAGAATACTCTCCCAATTTATATCGAACACGCAGAAACTATTATGATACGCGGAGAGTTAGTCTGACCTTGACCTATCGTTTTACGATTGTACGTCAGAACTATTCCGAGCTTGATAACGCGGATGATTTTGACCGGATGTAATAATTTACTACATTTGTAATATGTTACGTCAGTTATATATTCTTATTGTTGCGTTTTTTACTCATATTCCGGCTTTCGCTATTGACGAAAATCCGTTGAAGTTCACCGATTCGTTGAATAATAGTCTGAAAATCGTTACATTCCATGATACAGTCTATGATGCGAATCTGCCTTCAATAGAATTTGACCTCAGTACTTATCATAACTTCGGAGACGCGACCACCGTCGGGTTTAAAGTAATCCTTCGGGGGGACGAAATTGAAATTAATGATGCAGCGCTCTACAAGGAGGCTCCAGAATATAAAGCAGATCGTCCGATGCGGACTTGGAAGCCGTTCCATATCAAAGTTGGAGATCCGGTTGACCGTCGTCGAATTGATTATGTCTACGTCCAGCTGAAATTTCCTTACTCGAAATATTTCTCCGACGAAGATTCATTGGTTATTTCCACCAATAAAGGAGACTACACTATATATATGAATGAGAAAAGGCGAGCTGACGCCCGATACATGCCTGTAGTAAATAAGCTTAAAGATGACCTGTCGGCTAAGAATGATGAACTTGTCGAAACACGCTCAAGTCTCAGTACCTCCAAGAAGGCTCTGCTAATCGTGCTGTGGATATGTGTCCTGGGGGCAATAGTGATCTATATGATCATTAAAAGGAACAGAATTAGGCAGACAAATGAAATGAATAGGCTGCTGTGTCTCATTTCAGAAAATGAGATGGACAACCGTAGGCTAAA
>CAYVXC010000136.1:0-5644 GCA_964454925.1 uncultured Bacteroides sp. | reverse complement strand
CTGAAACGAGTGGCCGACGACAATCCCAATACCTCCGCCATCGTCTTCTGCCGCCCCCGCCGCGACACCAAGGAAATCGCCGACCGGCTTATTCAGGGCGGATATAACGCCGACGCCCTCCATGGCGACCTGAGCCAGCAACAGCGCGACATCGTGATGAAGAAGTTCCGCGACCGCGTCATCACCATCCTTGTCGCCACCGACGTGGCAGCCCGCGGACTCGATGTCGATGACCTGACCCATGTCATCAACTTCGGTCTCCCCGACGACACGGCCGTCTACACCCACCGTTCGGGACGAACCGGCCGAGCCGGAAAAACGGGCGTTTCGATCGCCATCATCCACTCGCGCGAGAAAGGACGCCTGCGCGAGATCGAGCGCATAATCGGGAAGACCTTTGAACGCAAGGAAGTCCCGACCCCCGAACACATCATCGAGAAACAGCTCTACAATCTGGCCGACCGGATCGAGAAAGTCAAGGTCGACGATGCCCAGATTGACAAATATATGCCCGGAGTTTCACGCAAACTCTCGTGGCTCAGCGAGGAGGACCTGCTGAAACGCGTTCTTTCGCTCGAATTCAACCGTCTCCTCGAATACTATAAGGACGTTCCCAACATCGATTTCATCGACGAGAAACCCGATCGCCGGTCGAAGAAGAAAGACAACGCGCCGCGCTCGGAAAAAGACAAAGACCGCCGCACGGCCGAACGCGGAATGGAACGCATCTATGTGAACGCAGGTAAGAATGACGGATTCTATGCCGGCAACCTGATTGATATGCTCAACAAGACCGTTCCCGGAAAGCGCGTCGACGTGGGCCGGATTGACCTCATGCCCGGCTACTCGCTCTTCGATGTCAGGAAAGCCGACGCCCACCGCGTCGTCGAGGCTCTGAAAGGCAACGAATTCATGGGCAAACGCCTTTATAGCGAAATTGCCGACGCGGACAAGGACTATGCCAAGGCCTCGACCCGCAAAACCAAAAAGAAATAAGCAACTCAACTCTCCAAAGCCTTGACCAATCGATGAAAAAACTGATACTTCTGATAACCGGCTTCGTCGCCGCCCTGACCCTGACGGTCAGAGCGGGCGTCGTGGCCGATTTCTTTGTTCATCCCGATGCCGACGAACTGGTGCCGTTCACCGACCGCGACAACCGGCTCGACCTTCTCGAATATTACCGGACCGAAGGGGTGGAAAGCCGTGTGGCTCCGGCGGCTTTTCCGACCTCGATTCTGAAAATCACGGCTCTATCCGACACGGCCATGACTGTCGAGGGAAAAGGCGTGACGATCGACATCGCCCTCTTCACGCCTGCTCCCTCCGATACACTCGTTGTCGTTGCCACGACCTTCGATATCGGCGGACGAAAGGATTCCAACGTCGAGTATTTCGACACCGACTTCCACTCGAAAGGGCGGATCCCCGCTCCGACCTATACTGAATGGATCGTTCCGGCTCAACGCCGGAAAGTCCCGGCCCTACTGGCCGAGTCGGTTCCGTTTATCACCTCCCGGGCGGTCCTTGATCCGGCGGCCTGCAGGGTTACGTTCGTGAACACGGCCGTGACCCGGTTTGCCGAGCCCGAAAACGTGTTTCTTCCGTCGGTCTCCTATCGGTTTGTCAAAGATAAATTCAAGCCCGAAAAATGAACGCTCCGATGACCATTCTCGAGCTCAATCAGCGCCTTTCAGCGGCTATTGAGCGCGATCCCGGGCTCCGTGACCTCTGGGTTGTCGGCGAGACCAGCGACCTGAGAGTCGCCGGCGGTCACTGTTACCTGGAACTCGTTCAGAAGGGCGACGACGGGTCCAACATCTCGCGGATCCGTGCCAACATCTGGTCCTCGACGTGGAAACACGTCTGCGCCCGGTTTCTCCGTGACACCGGCTCGACCCTCGCCTCGGGCATGAAGATTCTCGCGCGGGTAAAGGCGTCTTACCATCCCGCATACGGCATGTCAGTGACCATCAACGAAGTCGATCCGTCCTACACCCTCGGCGACGCTGTCCGTCGCCGCAGTGAGATCATCGCCCGCCTGACAGCCGAAGGCCTCGTCGAGCTTAACCGCTCGCTCCGCTGGTCGTTCGCGCCCCAGCGCGTCGCTGTCGTGTCCGCCCGCGGGGCTGCAGGTCTGGGCGATTTTGTCAACCATCTGCTTTCGACGCCGGCGCGGCTGAGATTCGATGTCAAACTGTTCCCGGCCGTGATGCAGGGCAATGACACCGTCCCGACCGTCCTCGGGGCGCTCGACGCTATCCGCCGCGAAGCCGGTCGTTTCGATGCGGTCGTCATCATCCGCGGGGGTGGGGCGACTACCGACCTGGCGGCCTTTGACAATTATGAACTGGCGCGGGCCGTGGCCACCATGCCGATTCCCGTCATTGTCGGAATAGGACACGAGCGCGACACAACCGTTCTCGACTACGTCGGCCACCGCGTCAAGACCCCGACCGCCGCGGCCGAACTCCTCATCGCGCGCGTGACAGCCCTGATCGACGGCCTTGGCCGTTTCGCCGAGCAGATGTATCGTGTCGCCAACGTCCAGATCTCGGCCAACCGCGAGTATCTTGCCCGCGCTTCGTCGGCGCTCCCCGGGACGGTCACCATGACCGTGGCCCGCGAATCGGCGCGTCTCGAACGGATGGGCATGACTCTGGCGGCCCTTTCAGACACCGTCATCGCGCCCCGGCTCGAGAACCTGAAACGGATGCCGGCCGACATAGCTCTCGCGGTCGCGAACCGCCTGAAGTTTGCAACAGGCACAATCGGCTACTACGAGGAGATGATCAAGGTCCTGTCACCCGACGCGGTCCTTGCCCGCGGCTTCTCGATAACCACCGGTCCTGACGGACGGACCGTCACCGACGCCTCGGCCATTGCTCCCGGGACTGAAATCACCACCAGGCTCCGGAACGGTGTACTGACTTCACTGACAAAATAGAATAACCAATAAAAACCTGATCCATGGCAGAAAACAATACAACTCAGGCCCCGGCCGACGAAAACTTCTCTTACAACAAGGCTGTCGCCGAACTCGACAAAATCCTAAAGGAACTCCAGTCCGACAACTGTGACATCGACTCGATGGTCGCCCTGACGCGACGGGCCGCCGAGTTGATTCAGGCGTGTCGCCGGCGGCTCACCGCAACCGACGAGGAGCTGCGCCGCGTTCTCGAATCGCTTCAGTCAGAATAAAAACCGACGGCTGAAATTTTTTTTGCAGTTTGTGATATATTTTTGGAAAAAATTTCTTTAATTTGCATTCTGAATTGGTCAAAGAGGTTTTGCTATTGATGCAAATCCGAGTCTAATGGTCCGTTTTTCATTCTGTAATCTAACCAAAATCAAACATTTGTCTGACATTTAATGTCCTTAAATCGTTAACATAACTGTTCCCGATCGCTTAATGTATTACCGGGCTTTGGCTTTTGTACCCATTTATTTTCTCTCCGATACCGACCCTGAAAATCCAAATAAACTAATCCATAACAATCAAGCTAACTTAAAAATTTCTTCATGAAGAACATTCGTTTTCAATTGAATCGGAAAGTCTGGCTCGCCATCGTGATGGTTCTGGCCATGGCCTTCCCGGCATTGGCCCAGAATGTTACCGTGACGGGTGTTGTCTATGACCCCGACGGTGAACCATGTATCGGAGCAAGCGTCACAGTCCAGGGAGTTCCCGGTGTCGGAGCTTCGACCGACCTTGACGGTAATTTCCGTATTTCGGCTCCTGCAAACGGCACTCTCGTTGTCTCCTACGTAGGCTGTAAGACCCAAGAAGTTGCCCTCAACGGCAAAACTGAAGTCGAGGTCCATCTCCACGGCGACGCCGAAGTCCTCGATGAACTTGTGGTTATCGGTTATGGCGCTGTCAAGAAAGACGACGCCACCGGTTCGGTCGCTGTCATCAAACCCGATGACATCGAAGCCGGTCTGGCAACCTCGGCCAATGATCTTCTCGTCGGTGCAAGCCCCGGTGTCGTTGTTACGACCGACGGCGGTAATCCCGGCGGCGGTGCAAACATCCGAATCCGTGGTGGTGCGTCGCTCAATGCTTCTAACGACCCCCTCGTTGTCATCGACGGTGTGCCCATGAACGGCAGCTATGGCTCGGCAAACGCTCTGACCATGATCTCGCCCGAAAACATCGAAAGCCTCACCATTCTTAAGGATGCTTCGGCAACCGCCATCTATGGTTCGCGTGCATCGAACGGTGTCATCATCATCACTACCAAGAAAGGTCAGAGCGGCCGTCCCCAGGTTTCGTTCTCGGCCAACTGGCACATGAACACCGCCCGCAAAACATGGAGCGTTCTCACCGGTGACGAATTCCGCACATATATCAATCAGCTCGGTAGCGCTCACGCCCAGACTCTTCTCGGCGACGCCAACACCAACTGGCAGGACGAAGTGCTCCGCACAACCATCAGCCAGGACTATAACCTCAGCGTCGGCGGAACAGCCGGCTTCCTGCCCTATCGTGTCAACGTTTCGTTCACCAACAACGAAGGTATCATCAAAACCTCGAAGATGCAGCGTACAACCGTCGGCTTCAACCTGACTCCGAAGTTCTTCAACGGCCTTCTCCAGATTCAGGCTAACGCCAAAGGAAGTTACATCCGCGACTGGGGAGCCGGCACAGAGGGCGCGATCGGTGCAGCCATCAACTACAACCCGACTCTGCCCGTTTACACCAACTATACCACCAACGGCAATCTCGGAGCTCCTTACCTCATGGGCTTCTCGTCGCTAATCAACAACGACGGTAACCTCGAGACCAACGGTTCGATCAACCCCGTGGCCCAGCTCTATGGCGTCAACAAACAGAACAAAGCGTGGACCTCGACCGGTAACCTCATGGTTGACTACGCTCTCCACTTCCTCCCCGAACTTCACCTCAACCTCAACCTCGGTTACGATGTCGTGAAAGGTGAAACCCACAACTACAAACTTTCCAACTCGCCCCAGGCCTGGAACTCGAACTACAAGGACGGTGCCGAAGAGTACTACTTCAACAAGTCGCTCAACCGTAATACCCTCCTCGATTTCTATGCCAACTATAAGAAAGAATTCGAAGCCATCAAGTCAAACCTCGATGTAATGGCCGGTTATTCTTGGCAGCGCATGGACTACATCAACTCAAACAAGACCCGAATCAACTCGATCGGGTACACCAAGGTTTATGATGCGGTCAACAACTCGTGGACAATCAACGAAGACCCCGCCACCGCCGCTCACATCGGTCAGGCATACGGTAACGATCCCGACTACGTCTATCACGGCAAAGGCCAGCTCAACCTCGTTTCGTTCTTCGGTCGTTTGAATTATGTATTCGATAATACTTACCTTCTGACCTTCACTCTCCGTGACGACGGAACCTCGCGCTTCTCGAAATCAACCCGCTGGGGTCTCTTCCCCTCGGTTGCTCTCGGATGGAAGATCAACAACATGCCTTTCTTCGAAGGTGTTGACAAGATGAACGAATTCAAGCTTCGTCTCGGTTGGGGTCAGACCGGTCAGCAGGCTGTCGGCGGCTACAACGCTTACACCCCCGTCTACTCGATTTCTCAGCCCAGCGTTTTCTATCCCAACATGAACGGTGGCGAATGGCTCAATCCCCTCTATCCCAACGCCT
>CAYVXC010000135.1:0-5664 GCA_964454925.1 uncultured Bacteroides sp. | reverse complement strand
TAATCTTTTACACTTATCTTTGTCTGAATTATTCAAAGTATAAACCTTTCAAAAGACACTTAAGGTAAAAGATTAATGAAAAAACTAAACAAAACCATTGCTCTCCTCTCGCTGGTACTCGGAATGTCAACTCCGTCCTACGGAATCATCGCCAATCCCGAACCGGTGACCGTCACTCAGCCTGACGGATCGAAAGTCACCCTCGTTCTGCACGGTGACGAATTTTATAACTATACCACTACATCGGCCGGCTACACCGTCGCCTATAACCACGAATCCAAAGCTTGGGAATATGCTTCGCTCGCCGAAGATGGTTCGCTTATTCCTGCGGGCGAAATAGCCACTGACCTCACGGTTTCGCGAACCGGTGTAAAAGGACTCCGCCCCGTTCTGACTGAAAAGCACACTTCCGAAATCAAAAAAGCCCGCAAACATCTCAAGACCGGCCAATATGACTATACGAAGTTCCGCGGCCTGGTGATTCTTGTGGAATATGAAGATGCTCCTTTCATTCGTAAAGACGCTCAGGAAGTCTTCAACGACATGATCAACAAAGCCGGCTATGAAGGTTATATGTCAGACAACCTTCTTCCGTCGCTCGTCCCTTGCACCGGTTCTGTCCGCGACTATTATTACGAGAACTCAAACGGTATGTTTGATCCGAAGTTCGATGTCGTCGGCCCGGTAAAGATTCCCTATTCCCAATTCTATGCCCGCAAGAGCACCGGAGCACAGACTCTCGTAACGGCGGCCCTGAGAGCTGCAGACGAGCTTGTCGACTACCGCGACTATGACACCGACAAGAATAACCGTGTAGACATGGTTTACTTCATTTTCTCGGGTGCCGGCTCAAACTTCTCGGGCAACGATGACCGTCTGATCTGGCCCCACGCATCAACCGTAATGGGTCTGACACTCGACGGTGTCATGTTTGACCGCTATGCATGTTCGACTGAACTCTATGGTCAGCCCGCCGCGCGTCAGCTTGATGGAATCGGTACTGTCTGCCATGAATTCAGTCACGTTCTCGGTCTCCCCGACCTCTATGATGTCGACTACGAAACCGGCGGCCAGGCTTTCCACCCCCAACGCTGGTCTGTAATGGCAAGCGGATCCTACCTCAATATGAGCAAAACACCGTGTGGTTACTCTCTTTTCGAGCGCACGGCTCTCGGCTTCGCCTCACCCCGTTTGATCGAAACCGCCGGCGAGTACACCCTCAATCCGCTTAACGAAGGCGAGACACCCGACGGAGCGCGCATAAATTCGGCCGTGCCTAATGAGTTTTTCCTTCTTGAAGCACGCGCAAAGACACGTTGGGACGCCTATCTTCCCGGCGAGGGTCTTCTTGTTCACCGCGTTGACTCAACCGACGTGTCAGTCTGGGAAAATAACAAAGTGAACGCTAAGCCGAATCATACCTACATGGAGCTTCTGCGTGCCAAACCTGTGATGTCGACTGCCACAACTATCAAGGACAGCGACAGCGACCCGTTCCCCGGGTCGGCCGGAATCACGACTCTGACTAACTTCACTTCGCCGTCAATCCGTTCATGGACGATGGCTGCCACCCCGCTTATTCTCGAAAAAATCACCCGTAACGACAACGGTTCGGTGTCCTTCGCTGTCATCTCTGACAGCGTGCCGACCCTCGTTGAGGATTTCCAGACAATGGCACCGACATCAATCGATACAATCGGAGTCGAAGGCCGATTCACGACCTGGGACTTCCTCTCGAAATCCCGAATCGTTGCTCGCCCCGACTCGACCGGAGTCGATCTCCAGACGGTCAAAGGCTCTGAAATTTTTATGGCTCCCATTGAAGGAACCGTCGAAAGTGCGGCAGTAACCGTTACCAATCCCACTACATCGGCCGCAATCTTCCGATTCTATTACTCGACCGACAACCGCAAGACATGGAAAACGGTCGGAACAATCGAAGGAATGACAAACGCCACCGTTGCCAAAGGATCGACAGTAACCCTCCGCTACAACCTCGGCAGTATCGACGGAGCCGACTTCCGTATCGCCCAATACACCGGTTCGACCACCTCTCCGTGCACAATCCATAACGTTACATTTACCATCAAAGGTGAAGTCAACGCCGTCGAAACTATCGAAGCCGACAATCTGACCCAACCCGGAACCGAACGCTGGTACACCATCACGGGTCAGCCCGTCAACGCGGCTCCGAACGTTCCCGGTCTCTACATACGCGTTCAGGGTCAGACAGCGACAAAAGTCATTGTCCGCTGACCCGTTCAACTTTTTATCAGAAACAATAAACAATCAATCACGTCCGTGCCATCCCGACTCGGGAACATGTAAAAAAGGACAGCATTCTCCTGAGTCAGACACGGCATTCTTATCAATCCTATCAGTCCTTTCCAATCATCAGCTATGAAGAAATTAATCTCCATGCTTCTGGGAACGGTCGCTCTGCTTGCTCCGACAAATCTGTCGGCCAACGGAGCCAATCCGACCGAGCTGATGAGTGCGCTGTCAATGGCCGAACAACCGGCTGTCAAAGCTCCCGCGAAGACCAACCAGTCATTTAAGCTGGCCGACGCTCCGAGTCTTGACATCAAGGTCGACCCGAACGCACGCATCACAATTCCCCAAAAAGATGACGGCACGACCATCAAACGTGCAGCGTCAGTAAAAAAAGGCGTTCCGACAACCGCCGACAAGCTCAAAGGCTACATGGTCGGAACTTACAGCACCCTGTCAAGCAGCAGCTTTGACGGTGGTGGCACAATGGCAGTCGAGCCCAACGCCGCCGGCGACTCGATTTCTATCGCCTACTTCTGGAATGGCGCGACTGTAAAAGCCGCTTATGACGCCGCTACCGGTACCGTCACTATTCCTTCCCAGCTCGTGTACACCGATGCCGAACAGGGTCCGTGTTTCCTCGCTACCACCGCTGCTGACGGTAAGCCCAACTACGAAAAACCGCTGGTTGGTACTGTTACCGCTGACGGAACAATCGATTTCGCCGATGCATGGTGGGGCGTATTCATCACCTCAGGAAAATACAAAGACCTGTTCATCGCTGCCTATCACGACCTGAAACTGCAGAAACCCACCGGTACCATGACGTACAAAAATGCGTCGGGCAACCAGAACGGTTACTATGTTGTTGTCAAACAGACTTCGGGCAACGTCCTGACTGTTTCCAACATCTTCAACCAGGGTCTCAATATCGAAATGGAGCTTAACCGCAACCGCACAGCTTCCATGTCGAACCAGGTCGCTGCCATCAACGCCAACGGCAGCTGGGTCATTATCAAATGCCTCGGTTTCAACGATGCCGGTAATCTGACTCAGTACAGCGCAACCCTGACCACTGACGCCGCAGCCGCCGACAACAACACAACCATCAAATGGACTGACTGGTCGCTGTTGTCAACCCAGGCCAGCGCCTACGCCGGCCGTCTGACCGACGCCGTTCTGACTTCCTTCACCCCGATTGAATATCCCTCACTGAAAGTGACTGAATTCGAAGGCGAAGGTACAGAAGCCAACCCCTATCTCATCAAGAGCCTCGACGAACTTCTCCTTCTCGCCGACAAGGTCAATACCGATTCTCTTTACATCGGAACAGGTCCTGCCAACACATACACCTATTCCCGCACTTACAAAGACAAATACTTTGCTCTCGCAGCCGACATCGACATGAACGGCTATCGTTTCGAACCGATCGGCTCGACCTATCGCCAGCGTTTCGCCGGTATTCTCGACGGTAAAGGTCACACCATCAAAGGCCTCAACGTAAACGCCGGTACGACTTGCTACGCAGCCGGTCTGTTCGGTCTCTGTGACACCGTTTCTGTCCTCAAGAACATTGTCCTCGACACTCCAGTCGTCAATAGCCAGTCGGGCTATGCTGCCGGTCTGGTGGGTTACATGATGGGCTCTGTCAGCGGAATCACTGTCATCAAACCTACTGTCGTTAACGAAGTCCGTATCGTTGCTGCCGGTGTTGCCGGTATCGTAATGGGCGAAGTCAGCGACTGTCACGTCAAAGGTGGTGTCATCGCCGGTGCCGGTTATGTCGGCGGTGTCGTCTCTGAAGCTCACGGCGGCATCTACAACTGTTCGGCCGAAGGAACCAAAGTGTATGGATTCGGTGCCTACTATCCCACCGGCGGTATTGTTGCCAACCTCTATTTCTGTACCGGTCAGAACCTGTCGTTCTCGGGTCTCGTAAGCTATGACATGGGCATCGAGAACCAGTACATCGGTGGTGTCGTCGGTATGGTCAGCGCCGGCCACCTCAAAAACTCGTTCTCTGTCGGCGTTGTACGCGGCTATGCCTCGACTACTGTCTGCGGTGGTGTCGCAGGCCGTCTTAACGGTAAGATGAGCGACTGCTACTCAGCCGGCTTCATCCAGTGTTACTCTCGCATGACTGGTGGTATCGTCGGTCAGATGAACGCTTACCGCGAAGTCACCAACGGTCCTCTGTTACAGTCGGAAATGCACAACTGCTACACCTCGGCTACAACTCAGGCCGAAACTTATCAGTATGACCGCAATCTCTTTGCCGAAGCTATCGGTAGCGTATCGGCCGACTCTGAACCCGTCATCGAAAACGTTTATTTCGACCGTCAGGTAACCAACTATGGTTCGAAGACTCTCGGCGCAACCACCGCCGAACTCACTGCTGCCGCAGGTCCTAAAGGCTTCTCGGCCGAAAACTGGACATTCACCGAAGGCGCTTATCCCCGTGTGAAAGCTCTTGCTGACACCGAAAACGCCAAATATTCGGCTTCAGCTGTTGATTTCAGCGCCAGCGACTCTTATAAGAAGATGTCTCAGGACACCAAGATCACCGCTCTTGGCAACACGAAGTTCTACTTCCAGGTCGGCGACCAACTGTCAACCAAAGGTCACTATGCCGAAATCGTCGACAACAACACTATCAAGATCGGTTCTGAATTCGGTATCGACACTCTCTATGTTGTCAACGGCGCGACCCAGACCTATCACTTCCTCAATGTCGCTCCTATTCCCTTCGAAGGCACCGGAACAGAATATGATCCTTTCCTGATCAAGAACAAAGCCGATCTCATCGCTCTGTCCGAAGCAACCACCGTCAAACACCAGATGTTTGAAGGCATGTACTTCGAAATGACCAACGACATCGACCTCGAGTATGATCCCGCATTCGTCGGTATCTGCGCTGACGAATCCAACTCGGCTGCTTCGATCGCCTTCCAGGGTATCTTCGACGGTAAAGGACACACCGTTGACCGCATGATCTTCGACAACCTTCTTGTTTGGTCGAAAGAACCCACCGCAACCGCATTCGGTACTCTCAACGCATCGAGCTGCCGCGCCATCAAGGGTCTCTTCGGTCGCAACGGTGAAACCGGTGTCGTCAAGAACGTCAACGTAGGTCCCAACTCGAAACTGACTTTCTATGCTCAGTCTGCAGCCATTGTCGGTTACAACACCGGCCGTGTTGAAAACTGCCGCAACTATGCCGACGTAGTCGGTTACTCTTGCTGGATCGGCGGTATCGTCGGTCACACAACCAAGACCAGTGTCATCACCGACTGTTACAACGCCGGTAACGTAACCACCGGTTACGCTCAGGCAGGCGGTATCGTCGGTCAGACCAACGGTTATGTTTATAACTGTGTCAACACCGGTGACATC
>CAYVXC010000134.1:0-5719 GCA_964454925.1 uncultured Bacteroides sp. | reverse complement strand
CCTCGACCCACTGATTAAGAGTCAGTTGCTCTACCAACTGAGCTACGGAGTCATTTTCCGTCTGCAAAGGTAGGAAGTTTTTTTTATGTGACAAAATTTTTTCGGAAAAAGTTTTGTTACACACATTCGGCAAAAACATGGCAAAATCCGACTGCCGGAGTGCATGACGTCATTGGCCTGATAGCTGCATGTGATACATCGGTACAGAGAAGAAGTGGTTGACTCCTACCTTCTTGAAGCCCAGATTTTCATAAAGCCTTTTTGCTCGTTCATTTTCAGGTTCGACCAACAGTCCGAATGTCTCGGCCGGGCGCCGACTGACGACGTGGCCGATCAGCCCGCGTGCGATTCCCGTTCCGCGGTATTCAGGCGAAACATATAGTGAGTCGATATAGACTTCTCCGGGGCCGGTTTCGTCGCCTCGCTGACTGAATTCATCTTCCGTGATGTCCCAGTTCAGAATGTCGTTGGCGGCGTCGACAAAGGCTTTTCTGAGTTCGTGGAGCCGTCGGCCGTCGTATGCTATCAGCGCGCCGACGGGTCTGCCACCGATGCGGGCGATGGTCGTATTGAGATAGCTGTATTGAGCGTTGTCCGATTCTGCCAGCCGTTTGAAGAGTCGGGTAACCTTGGGGAGATTTTCCTCTCCGTCGGCAAGGCTGAGACACAATTCTTCACCGAGTGCGCCCATAACGGTAAGGGCGATAAAGTCGGCATCGCTCTTCTGAGCCGGTTCGAAGGTGATGTTCATCTTTTTCAACGGGTCCAGGTATGAAAACGTTCGCATTGGCGGGTTGCAGAAATTTCGTTCCGCATGTTGGCAAATGGCCGTCCAAGAGCCAATGGAACGATCGACCAGCGGAGTGGGCGGCCGCCGATGGCTTTGATCGCTTTGCGCCATGTCACCACGGTTGTGACAATTGTTGCGATAATCAGAATCAGCGAGGCGGAGGCGACTATGGCATCGGTAATCGAGATGGTCGCGCCTTCAGTTCCGGCAATTTTTGCCTGCAGGCCCGTGATAAGGTCGTTTGCCACAAGAAGCAGGGCTGTGATGGCCGTGATGAACTGAACCCACAGAAGCCACCCCCCGGCCGCCAGACATCGGCGCATCGCTTTAGAAATGTATCGCCCCGTGAAAGCGTAGCGTGTGCGTCGTTCGCGACGGTCGCGGCGCGGATCGGTCGGACGCCGCCAGACGTTTGCATCGGGGTGAAGAACAATAGCGGTATTATCGGGGCGGGCAATTTCAGAAATGAAAATGTCGTCATCGCCGTTGACCAGATTGAGCGACCGCGAAAAACCGCGATTGTCAAAGAACGTCTCGCGTCTGTAGGCAAGGTTGTTTTCCGTCCCGCGATAGGGATGTCCGCCAATAGCTCCCGTCAGCCACGTAATCGAGTCGGCGGCTTCGCCAAACGCGCGAGCGCGGCTTCCGGTTCCGTCATCTTCGGAATAGTCGGTGAGGGCGTGGCCGATCACCACGTCGGTTGACGGCTCGTTCACGAACGGTTCCATCATTCGCGCAAGCCAAAGGGGCGACGAAATGACCGAGTCGCCGGTGGTGAGGAGTACAACCGGATAACGAGCCGCTTTCATGCCCAACATCAGCCCAAGTTTCTTGCGGCTGACGTTTCTCGCACCGTCGGGTGTAAATGTTTGGTAGACATTGGCATGGCGAGCGCGATAGCGATCGACTATGGCCGAGGTCACGTCTGAGGCTCCGTCGTTGACGACAATGACCTCGAACGGATTGGCGTAAGATTGACCAAGAACCGAACCGATCAGCGCGTCGAGTTCCCGATGGTTGTCGGTGGCATAGATTATCACCGAAACCGGCACTCCGGCTTCGGGTGTCAAAGCCGGATCTTCCGACTCTTCCTGGCGACGGGCTTCTGATGTAACCCGATGGATCGGCCTCCAATATATGAAAATCAGAACGATAACCGCGAGCAGCGAGATGCCCGCGAGAACTATCGGAACGATGGTAGTGTCGATGCTTGAAATCATGGTTCAAAGTTACGAAAAAAACGGCGTTTTTATTCTTCCCGATTTAAAAAAAGTAGAATCAAAAAATCTTTATTGTATTTCCCGCCCTTGTAATCCTATGAACTATTGTAAATGACGGCTTGTTCTTATTTCTAAACTTCGCATTTTCGCTCACGCGCCCTAAATATTCTGCTCTATGACACACCCCCCGACAATCTCCCGCCCAATTAATGGCCGATCTCTCCGTATCGGTCTGATTCTGCTTACGACCGTCGTGATTGCTTCGCTTGCATCATGTTCATCAAATCGGGTCGGCATTTCCCACAACTATGATTCGCCCTTTGGAAGCGGAACGATCTATCTCGAAGGCAGCGACCACGGTCATAAACCCAAAAAGCCAAAGAAGCCCAAAAAGCCTAAACATAAGAAGCCAAAGAAAAAAGATAAACGCCATCACGACTAAATCAAAACCGACCTCCGGCCGCCCGGTCTTAAAGATTGTGTCTGCCGGGGTTTGTTGTGTCATGGACCAATGCATCCCTGATCGCCGACGAGTATACCGAAAAGAAATCTTTGCCTAAAGCGAGACTGATCCGGAACAGAAGGCCCGTGTCGATATACTCCCGTTCAAAAATTGAGTAGATGTTACGTCGGTCACAGTTCAGTCTGCGGCTGAGCCATGTGACCGTCCGTTCCTGACGGCGTAGTTCGGCCTCGATAAGATGACCGATGATGAAAGGGCGATTTAGCGGGGAGGCTGATTCGACAAGTGGTTGCATATTGGTTAAGTTCTCCCGGACCGGGCGAATGAAGATTCTTCATTCTGCACCATCCGGGGCGTTAATCAATATTGCAAACGGGATACAATATATAAATCCTGACATTGTCCGGTCGTCGGTCTCCGAAGTCTCTGAGACAGCGACCCGGGGCAGACAGCCGTTCCATCACTTTCCTTCCTTGTCGGCCCGGTTAGGCGTGAGGACTGAATTGCCGTGGTGATGTACCTGCCCCCTGCGGTAGGGTTTCTCCGCAGTCGCGTTGCAAAATTATAAAAAAGAACAAATAGAATCACGACAAAAATGTGAAATTTTTGTTCACACTCTCCGCATGAAGTCCCGACCAAATCAGCTCACTTCTTCTGATTTTTATGTCTTTTATCTGGGGCGGTCGGGCGAAAAAACCGGTGAAAAGTTTTGCTATCCTGACAATAATGCCTAACTTTGCACCCGAAAACCAATCAGACGTTTCCAATATTACAATTATATTAATAAAATGACCTCTTTTGCCCACATCCATCGACACCATCATCACCATTATCACGTCACGGATAGGGTAGGGCGGTCGCGCAATTGAGTGTTATTCCGACACATTCACACTCCTATATATATAAATTCAGGAGCTTACCCTAAACACTGCCTTCGGGCCAGACGGGTAGGTTCTTTTTCTTTTTTGTCAGTATATCATAACTTAACGCATAAATATCTGTCAGATGATCAGGATAGCAATCCAGAACAAAGGGCGTCTCAGCGACGAATCGACCGAGCTGCTGAACCATGCAGGCGTGTTTTTCGACAATGCCAAACGCAAATATCTTGTAAAATCGCGCTCGTTTCCCGCCGAAGTGCTCTATCTCCGCGACGATGATATCCCGGCGACAGTCGAAAGCGGCGCCGCCCAGCTCGGTATCGTTGGCCTTAACGAGGTTGCCGAATCGGGCGCTGACGTGAAAATAGTCAAGAAACTGGGCTTCGGTTACTGTCGTCTCTGTCTGGCTATCCCGAAAAACGAGGAATATACCGGTCCTGAATATTTCAACGGCAAACGTGTAGCCACGTCCTATCCCAAAGTCCTGGGACGATATTTTGACCGCATGGGCATCAAGGCGACAATCATGTTTATCTCGGGTTCGGTCGAGATCACGCCCTCGGCCGGTATGGCCGACGCTATTTTCGACATCGTTTCGTCGGGTGGTACGCTCGTGTCCAACGGTCTGAAGGAAGTTGAAACCGTGATGGAGTCGGAGGCCGTTCTGATCGCGAACAATGAGCTGTCGGCTGAGGACACGGAATTGGCCGATGAACTTCTTGCGCGAATCGAATCGGTCGCCATAAGCCGTGACAAGAAATACATTCTGATGAACATTCCGACCGACCGTCTTCAGGAGGCCATCAAGATTCTCCCGGCCATGAGAAGCCCGACTGTCATTCCGTTGGCAGCCGAAGGCTGGTGCTCGCTCCATTCGGTTGTAGCCGCCGGCGAACTTTGGGAGAAGGTTAGGTTGCTTAAACAGATCGGTGCGGAAGGCATCCTTGTGTTGAACGTTGACAAAATCATACTTTGATGAAAGACCTCGAATTATTCATCAGGCCGGCGCGGGCCGAATGGCCGTCGCTGACGATCAGGGCCAAAGCCTCGGCCGGTCCTGAAGTCACGCGCCGTGTCAGCGAGATTCTTGACCGTGTCCGTCGTGACGGAGACTCAGCTATCCGGGAACTCGCGCGCGAGATCGACCACGTCGAACTTGACTCGCTGCGCGTCAGCGAAGCTGAAATAGAGGCTGCCGGGAACGTTGTCCCCGACGATGTCAAGGCCGCCATTGAAACCGCCATTTCAAATATCTCGGCCTTCCACCGTGCCCAGATGCCGTCAGAAATAGTGGTTGAGACCTCTCCCGGCGTGACCTGTATTCAGCGGCCCGTACCCATTGAAAGCGTCGGGCTCTACATCCCGGGTGGAACGGCCCCGCTTTTCTCAACGGTCCTGATGTTGGCCGTGCCTGCGGCCATTGCCGGTTGCCGGCGGGTCGTCATGTGTACGCCGACGGGTCCCGACGGACATGTCGCCCCGGTTGTTCTCTATGCCGCTCACCGGGCCGGTGTCAGCGAAATCTTCAGGATAGGCGGCGCACAGGCTATCGGAGCAATGGCCTACGGAACCGAATCGGTTCCTCGCGTGGCCAAAATTTTCGGACCCGGCAATCGCTTCGTCACAACGGCCAAACAGATTGTCAGCACCGACTCCGTCGCTATTGATATGCCGGCCGGACCTTCGGAAGTCATGGTGTTGGCTGACTCGACTTCCGATCCTCGGTTCGTGGCGTCGGACGTTCTTTCACAATGTGAACACGGACGCGACTCTCAGGCTATCGTAGTGACCGATACAGCCGAACGTGCGCGCCTGATTATTGACGAGACACTACGTCAGGCCGCTTTGTTGCCACGTCTCGAACTGGTCCGTGACTCCCTCGAAAACAGCCGTGTCATCGTTCTTCAGGATCGTCAGGACATGCTTGATTTTGCCAATCTCTATGCACCCGAGCACCTTATTCTCTCCGTTGCCGATCCCGACGAGGCCGTCTCTCATATAACGGCCGCCGGCAGTGTCTTCCTCGGCAATTTCGCACCCGAAAGCGTGGGCGACTATGCGTCGGGAACAAACCACACCCTGCCTACCTCAGGCTGGGCCACAGCTGTCAGCGGAGTCAACATCGAAAGCTATCTCCGGCGCATGACCATCCAGACCCTTACCCCCGACGGTTTGAAGGATCTCGCTCCGACCGTTGTTTCTATGGCCCGCGCAGAAGGTCTCGATGCCCACGCCCGTGCCGTTATTGTCAGACTAAAAGATTCACAGATATGACACGTGATTTGGAATCGCTGATGCGCCCTAATATCCGTTCTCTTTGCCCTTATTCGACGGCCCGTGACGAATTCAAAGGCGAGGCGCGCAT
>CAYVXC010000133.1:0-5812 GCA_964454925.1 uncultured Bacteroides sp. | reverse complement strand
CAGAACTGGTATGCCGGCGACAAGGACGGCCGCGGGGGGATCTACAATTTTGTTACCAAACGCGGTCTGGTGCGCGGCGACTTCGCCAAACTGTCGTGGACCCAGGTAGAAACCGGGTCGGCGATCACCTGGAAATATCCGTCATGTGTCCTCATGGGCGAAGGATCGGTCGGCGAGTTCTACTCGGTGGCGGTGACCAACAACCGTCAGCAGGCAGACACCGGCACGAAGATGATCCATCTCGGAAAGAACTCGCGCTCGACGATCGTCTCGAAGGGTATCAGCGCCGGACATTCCCAGAACGCCTACCGCGGGCTGGTGAAAGTTGCCGAACAGGCCTCGGGCGTAAGAAACTACACTCAGTGTGACTCGCTTCTTCTCGGGTCTGACTCGGGGGCTCACACATTCCCCTATATCGACGTCAGGAACGACTCGGCTATTGTCGAGCACGAAGCCACGACATCGAAAATCAGCGAACAACAGCTGTTCTACTGCAACCAGCGCGGCATCCCGACCGAGGAAGCCATCGGCCTGATTGTGAACGGATATGCGAAAGAGGTAATGAACAAACTCCCGATGGAGTTTGCGGTCGAGGCCCAGAAACTCCTGTCGATCAGCTTGGAAGGCTCGATAGGATGATGACGAAACATAGAAAAAACACAGACTAAAACCGACAAAACCATGTCAGAAAAAAATATACTCCTGCAGGTCAACGATCTTCGCGCCGGCATCGACGGAAAAGAAATTCTCAAAGGCATCAACCTTACTATCCGCGAAGGCGAGGTCCATGCAATCATGGGGCCTAACGGCTCGGGCAAAAGCACTCTGTCGGGTGTGCTCGCCGGCGATCCGCGTTTCACCGTCACCGGTGGTTCGGCCGATTTCCACGGGACCGACCTCCTCGCGCTCAGTCCCGAGGACCGCAGCCACGAAGGCCTTTTCCTTTCGTTCCAGTACCCGGTCGAAATTCCCGGCGTTTCGATGGTCAACTTCATGCGCGCAGCCGTCAACGCCAAACGTAAATATCTGAATGAAGAACCCCTGTCGGCGAGCGAGTTCCTGAAGCTCATGCGCCAGAAACGGGCTATCGTCGAGCTCGACAACAAACTGGCGTCGCGCTCGGTCAACGAAGGTTTTTCGGGTGGCGAAAAGAAACGAAACGAAATTTTCCAGATGGCCGTTCTCGAACCGCGTCTGTCGATTCTTGACGAAACCGACTCGGGTCTCGACATCGACGCTCTGAGAATTGTCGCCGGCGGCGTCAACAAACTCAAGACCGACCGCAACGCCACGATAGTCATCACCCACTACCAGCGCCTGCTCGACTATATCAAACCCGATGTCGTACATATCCTCTACAAGGGCCGCATCGTCTTTACCGGCGGTCCCGAACTGGCTCTTGAACTCGAAGAAAAGGGCTATGACTGGATTAAAGAACAGGTAGACTGATGGAAACGAATGCCCTGACACAATACCGCGAGCTTATCGACGGCCACTTCGGCGCGATCGAGGCGGGCTCTCCCGGAGTCATGAACGGCCCGGTGAGACGTCGCGCGGTCGAGACACTGGCCACCGCCCGGCTTCCCCGGCGGGGAGACGAAGGATATGAGTACACCCACCTCGAAGCCATCCTTTCTCCCGATCTCGGAGTGAACATCAACCGCCACAGCGTCGCGACCGACCTTGGCGCGGTGTTCAAATGTGGCGTGCCTAACATCTCCTCGCTGCTCGGCGTGACGGTCAACGACGTGTTCCGCCCGACCGACACCCTTCTGTCGCGGCTCCCCGCGGGAGTAACCGTCAAAGCCTTCTCCAAAGCCGACGGTGACGACCTGAAAGCCATCGGACAATACTATGGATCGGTTGCCGACGGCGACAAACCGGAGGTGGCGCTGAACACGGCGCTCGCCCAGGACGGAGTTCTCGTCAGAATCGGCAGGAACGTGACCGTCGACCGCCCTATCCAGCTTGTCAACATCCTCGAAGCCCTGACCGCTCCCGACGGCACTCCAATGCCCGTCCTGGCCGTGAGGCGTTTGCTGATTGTAGCCGAACGCGGGTCTTCGGCCGACATCCTCGTGTGTGATCACGACCGGGCAGCCGACGGCCAATCCGTGACTTCGCGGGTAAACGAAATCATTGTCGGCGAGAATGCCCGACTCAACTGTTATGAGCTCGAGGAAAGTTCGGGAAAAACCGCGCGTCTGACCGAGACAGCCGTCCACATGGACCGAGACAGCCACCTGGGTCTCTTTTCAGGCACTCTTAAAGGCGGACGGACGCGCAACAACTTCACCGTTACCCTCGACGGTCCCGGCGCGGAACTTGCCATCGACGGCATGGTCATCGCCGACGGCGACCAGATCATCGACAATTCGGCGACGGTCCTCCACAACGTCCCTGAATGTACAAGCAACCAGACATTCAAATATATTGTCAACGACCGCGGGCGCGGCGCCTTTGAAGGACTCATCAAGGTTGCCCACGGCGCCCATCATACCGAGGCCTACCAGAACGACCGCAATCTGCTGGCCTCGCCGACAGCCAGGATGCACTCCCGCCCCCAGCTTGAAATATACTGTGACGACGTGAAGTGCAGCCACGGTGCGGCTACCGGTCAGCTCGACGCCCGCGCACTGTTCTACATGCGCTCGCGCGGCATCGACGAACCCGAAGCCCGCTCGATGCTGATGAAGGCTTTCATGGCCGACGTCATTGACTCGATAAAACTCGAACCGCTGCGCGACCGGCTCCGCCACCTGACCGACATGCGTCTTTCGGGCGACGGCGACGCACGCTGCGAGGGCTGTAACGCCTGCTAACCTCATGATTTCCACGACCTCCATGCTCGATATTGACACCATACGCTCACACTTTCCCGCTCTCGGACGGACGGTCTACGGGCGGCCGCTTGTCTATCTCGACAATACCGCCACCTCCCAGACCCCGAAGACCGTGGTCGACCGGCTGACGGAGATGTACTTCGACCATCACGCCAACGTTCACCGCGGCGTTCACTGTCTGTCGATGGAGGCCACCGACGCGCTCGAATCGACACGCCGGCGGGTCAGGGAGTATGTCAACGCCGAGTCCGAAGCCGAAATCATATTCACCCGCGGAACGACCGAGGCCCTGAATCTGGTCGCCTCGTCCTATACCCGTCTGCTGAGTCCCGGCGACGAGATTATTCTGACGGTCATGGAACACCATTCCAACATCGTTCCGTGGCAGTTAGCCGCCGAGCGACTCGGACTGGTCATCAAGGTGGTGCCGCTGGCCGAAGACCGTTCGACTCTCGACATGGATGCTTACCGGGCATTGTTTACCGACCGCACACGCGTAGTGGCGTTCACCCATGTTTCCAACGTATTGGGGACCATCAATCCGGCCGCCGAAATCATACGCATCGCCCACGAACACGGCGCGATTGCTGTTGTCGACGGTGCCCAGGCTTCGCCCCACCTCCGGATTGATGTCAGGGCTCTCGATGCCGACTTCTACGCTTTCTCGGCCCACAAGATGTATGGACCGACAGGTGTCGGGGTACTTTACGGGCGGCGGGAGCTGCTGGAAAAAATGCCTCCCTACCAGGGCGGCGGCGAGATGATTGCCCGCGTGACCCTCCCGACCGGAACGACATTTGCCGAACTGCCGTTCAAGTTCGAAGCCGGAACGCCTGACTTCACGGCCATAGCAGCGTTCGAAACGGCTCTTGATTTCATCACGACGACCGGGCCCGAAGAGATCGAGAAACACGAACTCGAACTGACGCGTTACACGACCGGACGGATGCTCGCCGAGATTCCGGAAATGAGGATTTTCGGGACGGCGCCCCATAAATCCGCTGTCATTTCGTTTCTTATCGGAAACGCCCACCACTACGACACCGGGATGTTGCTCGACAAACTCGGTATCGCAGTCCGCACCGGTCACCACTGCGCCCAGCCCCTGATGACGGCTCTCGGAATCGAAGGGACTGTCCGGGCCTCTTTCGCCGTCTATAACACCCGCGAAGAGGCCGACCGGTTCATCGACGCCTTGAAACGGATAGCGCCGATGCTTGTCTGACTTCTATAAAACCATAATTAAGAACTATATAACCAAACCAATCATTAAAATGTCAACAAACACTACCGATAATAAAAGAAAAGTCACCACTCTGCGTCTCGGCGAAATGAAAGCCCGCGGAGAGAAAATCGCCATGCTCACCGCCTACGACTACTCGATGGCCCGTCTGGTGGATCAGGCCGGTATCGATGTCATTCTTGTCGGCGACTCGGCATCGAATGTCATGGCCGGAAACGTCACCACCCTCCCGATGACCCTCGACCAGATGATCGACTATGCAAGCTCGGTTGTAAAAGGCACCGAAAGAGCCCTCGTGGTCTGTGATATGCCTTTCGGCTCATATCAAGGCAACTCGAAAGAAGCCCTTTCGTCGGCTATCAGAATCATGAAAGAAAGTCAGGCTGAGGCTGTTAAACTCGAAGGCGGCAGCGAAATCCGCGAGTCGATCGAACGAATCCTCTCGGCCGGTATTCCCGTGATGGGCCATCTTGGTCTGACTCCCCAGTCAATCAATAAGTTCGGGACCTACGCAGTCCGCGCAAAAGACGAGGCCGAAGCCAACAAACTTCTCGAAGACGCAAAAATGCTTGAAGAAATCGGTTGTTTCGCCATCGTACTCGAAAAAGTCCCCGCCGCGCTTGCCCGCCGCGTCGCCGAATCAGTCTCGGTACCCATCATCGGAATCGGTGCGGGCAACGGATGCGACGGCCAGGTTCTCGTCCTTCAGGACATGCTCGGCATCAATCAAGGTTTCTCGCCGAAATTCCTTCGCCGGTATGCCGATCTGGCAAGTGTCATCAACGAAGCCGTCGGCCACTACATCGACGACGTCAAGACCGGCGATTTCCCCAATGCCAGCGAACAGTACTGAATTTTATTGAGTTAAAAATTTCAAAATTATTGGGAAATGTTGAAAAATTTACTAATTTTGGACCTTAGAATCGGCTCACACCTCGTTGAGCCGACCAATCGCGCGTGTCTATTCTTATAGCCTACCTTAGATTTCTACAAATAATCCTTAATAATTAACCTTTTTATACCCAACCATTTAAAACCAATCCAACATGAAAAAGATTTTCATTACGGCTGCCGTGGTTTTAGCATCGCTTTCGATGAGCGCAAAGGTCTTCACTGTCGGACCCGTCCAACAGGTTGACAATGCAGTAGTCGACGAGCCTGTAATCGCGGCTGATGGTAGCTTCGTCGTTACAGCCGGCGCTAAAGGTCTTCACAAAATCGACCTTGCCTCGGGTGCAACCGAAACTATTGTAAAAGGTGACAACATCACTCGCGTGGCTCTTAGCCCCGACGGTAAGACCGTTGCCTTTGCTAAAACAACATTTGACAAAAACCACCTCAGCTACAAATCGCTCGAGACTGTAAACCTTGAGACGAAGGAAGCCCAGACAGTGGTTAAACCCACCCGTAACCTCGCCGCCGGCGTAGCCCTTACCGATGCTCAGGTTGTAGGTCTCAACAACGGCAAGATGGCCAAGAAGAAAGTCAGCAAAGCCGTTGCCGCCGAACGCCCCGTGGTTGCCATCAACTTCGGTCACCTCACCGTTAACGGCAAGACCATCGACCCTCAGGGCAAAGGCAGCTATCTCTGGCCCTCGCTCAGCCCCGACGGTACAAAAATTGTTTACTGGCTTGTTTACCGCGGTTGCTTCGTATGTGACCTCGACGGTTCAAACGCCCGTCCGATGGGCGGTATCCGCGCCGCTGTCTGGGCCGGTAACGACGC
>CAYVXC010000132.1:0-5885 GCA_964454925.1 uncultured Bacteroides sp. | reverse complement strand
CGTCGGTCGGCGGAACACTCAAGCTGTTCCACGACCCATTGCTGAAAACGATGACCCTTGACCGGAGTATATATTTTTGAGGCGAGACGGTGTATCTCGATGCTAACACCGTCAATGTCGAAATGGAAATGCTGTTGGTTAACACCACCGGCATGTTTGTCGTGAAGAAGGTGTTCGCGGCAAAGTTTTACGGCGCGACGAAACTGTTTTTTGCCAACGTAGAAGTCAATGTCGCCATACTGACGCAACTGTGGCATCGGATAATATGAACGCGCGATACCCTGACCTTTGAGCATCACACCGCTGATGCCGTGGCTATTAAGGAAGTTCACCAATTTTATCGTGGCTCTGTCGAGCAAAAGATTTGACCGAATGAGATTGAACGCGAACCGGTCGATTTTTTCTGAAAGCGGGGCGGAGGGGCGGAGACTCTCGGGGAGACGGCTGATGCTGTCAATAATGAGACCCGTAACAGTGTGTTTGCCGGCAAATTCGAGAACTGATTTCCAGTCGATTTGATCGGGAAGCTGGTTTTCGGGAATGGGGAGTCCGTACATTCCGGATCGTAAGAGGGCGAAAAACAGGCTTATATCGGGGGTGGCGTGAGAAACCATTTCAATTGATTAGTTAAATTAGATTTCGCCGACAACATTAAATTTGTGGCAAACAACTTTTGGGACACAAAGTTAATAAAATTTCATCAATAGTGCAAGTTAAACAAAATGTTAGCACGAAGCACGGAAAATAAATCCACAAAATTAGGTAGTTAGCAAAATTATTCGTACCTTTGTGGCGCTTTTTAAGGGACAGTTCTGAAAATCGGACAGAGTCCCGCCATCGTGTGATGGGAAATTAGGAAGCACCAATATTCTTAATTTTTAGTAACACAACTATTTAACTCATTCATTTCACAATGAAAACTTTCCAACTCGCCGCCGAGCCCCGTACAGATCTTGGCAAGAAAGCAACCAAGGCCCTTCGTTCGGCCGGTAAAATTCCCGTAGTCCTCAACGGAGGTGTACAAGTTGAACTTCCTTTCACCGGCACTCTGAAACCCGGCGAAAAAATCGTTGAGATCGGCAATGGCAAAGGTCTTATCACAACCGACCTCGCCGTAACCAAAGAAGCCGTCCGCAAACTGGTCTACACTCCCGAAATCTTTGCTATCGAACTTGACGTCAACGGTGAAAAACGCATGGCTATCCTCAAAGATATCCAGTTCCACCCCGTCAAAGACAGCATCCTCCACATGGATCTTCTCGAAGTCAACGACAAGAAACCCGTCGTTATCGAAGTTCCCGTCAAACTCGACGGTCACGCCGAAGGTGTTAAAGCCGGCGGTAAACTGAACCTTTCGATGAAGAAACTGAAAGTGAAAGCCATCTATACCGAAGTTCCCGAACGTCTTCTCGTAAACGTCGATACTCTCGGTCTCGGCAAATCGCTTCAGGTCGGTGACCTCCACTTCGAAGGTCTCGAACTTGTCAACGCCAAGAATGCCGTCGTCTGTGCAGTTCAGCTGACCCGTGCCGCACGTGGTGCCGCTCAGGCTGCCGCCGCCGGTAAATAAACCGACGAACGACGCTCAACGCTCACTACATTTTTACGGTTCACCGGGATCGGCGCCAGTCATGTCGCCTGACTCCGGTGTTCTGTTTTAACCCCACCTCTCTTTCTCCAATCGTCTAAGTTTACTATCTATGAAATATCTCATTGTCGGACTCGGTAACATCGGTGACGAATATGCCCGGACACGCCATAACATAGGTTTTCGAGTTGCTGATGCTCTGGTAGCGAGCGCCGAAGGTTCGTTTAAGACCGAACGTTATGGCGACATCGCCCGCATACGCGTTAAAAACAAGCAACTGATTGTCCTGAAACCGTCAACCTACATGAACCTCAGTGGAAACGCCGTTCGCTACTGGCGTGACAAAGAGTCAATTCCGGTTGATCACATACTTGTGATTGTCGATGATCTGGCTCTTCCGTTCGGTACCATCCGAATTAAACCGTCGGGAAGCGACGCCGGGCACAACGGGTTGAAAAATATAGCCGCAATGCTCGGGACCCAGGCCTATCCCCGCCTGAGATTCGGAATTGGAAGCGACTTTCCCCGCGGGTGTCAGATCGACTATGTCCTCGGGTGTTTCCCTCGGGAAGAGGAAGAAGAACTGCCTTCAAGAATCGACGTAGCGGTCGACGCTGTGAAAGATTTCTGTCTGGCCGGGATTCAGAACGCGATGTGCAAATTCAATAATAAGTAAACGCCATGCCGAAAAGTGAGGTTAGAATAGACAAATGGCTTTGGGCTGTCCGCATTTTCAAAACACGCAGCCTATCGACCGACCAATGCAAAATGGGACGCGTGACCGTCGGTTTGGAAAATCCGGTACCGGCCAAGCCTTCCAGACTCATAAAAGCAGGCGATGTCATCAATGTACGCAAACCGCCTGTCACCTACTCTTTCCGTGTTAAGGCTCTCGCTGAAAACCGGATGGGAGCAAAACTCGTCCCCGAATATCTCGAAAACATCACGCCGAAATCTCAGCTTGATCTGCTTGACGTCGTCAAAATTTCAGGATTCGTAGACCGACGCAAAGGTCTCGGCCGTCCGACCAAGCGCGACGGACGCGAACTGGCCCGCTTCAACGAGGATATGACAGATGATCTGTGGTTCCTCGATGATGACGACGATGACGACGAGTTCGATTCATAAATAAAAATTATTCTCTACATAACCATAACCTTCATCAGCGATGAACAATCTACCCCCGAAATACGACCCTTCGACGGTCGAAGACAAATGGTACCGCTATTGGATGGAACACCAGATGTTTCACAGTGTACCCGACGGACGCGAGCCCTACACCATCGTCATCCCTCCGCCAAATGTGACCGGAGTGCTCCACATGGGCCACATGCTCAACAATACGATTCAGGATATTCTTGTCCGCCGCGCCCGCATGGAAGGGAAAAACGCTCTATGGGTGCCCGGTACCGACCACGCTTCAATCGCTACTGAAACCAAGGTAATTGCCAAACTTGCGAAAGAAGGAATCAAAAAAACCGATCTCACCCGCGAAGAGTTCCTTGAGCACGCCTGGGACTGGACACGTACTCACGGAGGTATCATCCTTGAACAGCTGAGGAAACTCGGTGCATCGTGCGACTGGAGCCGAACGGCTTTTACAATGGACGCCGACCGCACCAAAGCGGTGACAAAAGTCTTTGTCGACCTTTACAGGAAAGGCTATATCTACCGTGGCCTCCGGATGGTCAACTGGGACCCGGTGAACCTCACAGCTATCAGTGACGACGAAGTTTTCTTCGAACAGGAAAACAGCAAGCTTTATTACCTGAAATACTATGTCGCCAATGACGACATGAGCGGCGAAACCGGTTCTGAAGAAGAAGTCGTACACCGCGATGCCGACGGCCGGCGCTACGCTCTGGTCGCCACTACGCGTCCGGAAACAATCATGGGCGACACCGCCATGTGTATCAATCCTAAAGATCCCAAAAACGCGTGGCTGAAAGGTAAACGTGTCATCGTTCCTTTGGTCGGCCGTGAAATTCCGGTAATCGAAGACCGTTACGTTGATATCGATTTCGGCACCGGTTGTCTTAAAGTTACTCCCGCTCACGACAAAAACGACTATATGCTCGGCAAAACCCACAATCTTGAAACTATCGACATCTTTAACGACGATGCGACAGTTGCCGAGGTTGCCGGAATGTATGTCGGTATGGACCGCTTCGATGTTCGCCGCCTGATTGCTGAAGATCTGACAAAAGCCGGTTTGATGGAGAAAGTTGAAGACTATATAAATAATGTAGGTCTCTCCGAGCGCACGAAAGTTGCCATCGAACCGCGCCTGTCTCAACAGTGGTTCGTCGACATGAAACATTTCGCCGACATTTCCCTGTCGCCCGTCATGGACGATCTGATCCGTTTCGTGCCCGAAAAATACAAGAATACCTATCGCGTATGGCTTGAGAACATTCAGGACTGGTGTATCAGCCGTCAGCTCTGGTGGGGCCATAGAATCCCGGCATGGTATTACACCACTCCTGACGGTGAGACCAAATTTGCGGTTGCTGAGACGGTCGAAGAAGCTCTTGAAGTCGCCAGAAAAGAATCGGGTCAGCCCGATCTCAAACTCGAAGATTTGACTCAGGATCCCGATGCTCTTGACACCTGGTTCTCGTCATGGCTGTGGCCGATCGTTCTCTTTGACGGCATCAACAATCCCGGCAACGACGAAATCGCTTATTACTACCCCACGGCCACACTTGTCACCGGCCCCGACATCATATTCTTCTGGGTTGCCCGCATGATTATGGCCGGATATGAATTCGTCGGAAAGATGCCTTTCAAAAACGTCTACTTTACTGGAATCGTCCGCGATTCGATCGGTCGCAAGATGTCAAAATCGCTTGGGAATTCCCCCGACCCGATCGAACTGATGGAGCGATTCGGTGCCGACGGCGTCAGAATGGGCATGCTTCTCGCTGCGCCTGCCGGTAATGACATCCTTTATGATGATAAACTACCTGAACAAGGTCGTAATTTCTGTAACAAGATCTGGAACGCCTTCCGTCTCGTTACCGGTTGGGAAGTCGACACGAATATCGAACGGTCCGCAACAGCTATCGAGGCTGAACGCTGGTTCGAAGCACGCCTCGCCAACACTGTAGATGAAATCAACGTCCTGTTTGCCAAATTCAGACTCAGCGAAGCTCTGATGGCTGTCTATAAACTTGTTCGCGATGACTTCTCTTCGTGGTATCTCGAAATGGTAAAACCGGCTTACGGCAACCCAATCGACGCAGTTACACTGAAAGTAACAAAAGATTTCTTCGACATGGTGCTTCGTCTACTTCATCCGTTCATGCCTTTCATCACCGAAGAACTCTGGCAGAATCTCGACGAACGCCGCCGCGGTGAATCAATAATGTATGCCGAAATGCCCGGCAGCGGTAACATTGACACCGCGATACTGAACGATATGGATCGCGCGATGGAAATCATCACCGCCGTCCGTGGTGTCCGCGCTTCGAAAAATATTCCGGCAAAGGATGTTCTGACTCTTAATGTTGTCGGAACCGGATTAGGTTCAGCCCTCGGCGAAACCATCAAGAAACTTGCCAACATCGAAACGATCAACGAGAATGTCGAGAAGGATCCCGCCGCAGCATCATTTATGATCGGTACGACCGAATTCAACATTCCTCTCACATCGAATATCGATGTCGAAGCTGAAATTGAGAAGCTCACCAAAGACCTTGAGTATCAGCGTGGGTTCCTCAAATCGGTAGAAAAGAAGCTGTCTAACGAACGCTTCGTAAACGGCGCGCCCGAAGCCGTGGTTGCCGCCGAACGCAAGAAACAGTCGGACGCCACGGCCAAGATTGCCACTCTCGAAGCAACTCTGGCCGCTCTGAAAAAATAACTGTCAAGAACTGAAATCTCTAAGCGGGAGCCTACACCATTGGCTCCCGCTCTTTTTTACACTAATTTTTATGTTCTAAAACTATGTTTTAAAAGTATGTTTTATAACATGTTTTCAAAACGCTGTCAAGTCAAAAACTTTTTGTAAATTGCAGTCGGAAAAGAGAGCCTTCGGGCTTATCCGCTCTAAAAACCATCATTGAATCTTCTTACCAAACTTCAATTTTTCCCCATGAAAGTTTACAAAACCAACGAAATCAAAAACATCTCCTTGCTCGGAAGCAAGGGTTCGGGTAAAACCACACTCGCTGAAGCCATGCTTTACGAGTGTGAAGTTATAAAACGTCGCGGGACAATCGAAGCCGGCAACACGGTTTCCGACTACTTCCCGGTAGAAAAAGAATACGGCTCGTCTGTATTTTCGACAGTATTT
>CAYVXC010000131.1:0-5907 GCA_964454925.1 uncultured Bacteroides sp. | reverse complement strand
CCGTGGTTAATGCCTGAAAGAAGAAGGTCGGGTTTGCGGGGGACAATCGTGTCGAGAGCGAGTTTAACACAATCGACCGGCGTGCCAGACACGCTGAACATCCTCGCTCCGTTGTAGTCGGGAAGTTCATTGATACGTAGGGGCTTATTGACCGAGAGAGCGGAGGACTGACCCGACTGGGGAAGCGCAGGAGCGACGGCAATCACGTCGCCGAAAGGCAAGGCCGCATCAATCAGCGATCGCAGGCCGGGGGCATTTATAGAGTCATCGTTGGTAATCAGGATAAGCATAAGCTTCGGGATATCTTTATTTCTGGTTCGTTTTTGTACCGGGCGACGACGGAGTCGCAAGCTCGCCGCGCAGAATCGCGTCGTAGCGTTTAGGATCGTTGATTATCCTTAAGGCTTCGTTGAAGACCGGATTCAGGTGGTTGGTGGCTCGCGAGTAGACTCCGTTAGTGTACAGATCGCGGGCCAACAGACCTTTTATGATCGCTTTAATGACCGGCATTGATGTTTCGAGACCTTCCGGGTCGGGTTTGACTCCCTCGGCTTCAGCCACGCTGACGAGTTCGTCGATCAGAGGCTGTTCAACTTTGAAATTCTTGTGGAAAGAATCCTCAGTCCGATATTTTTTCAACAATGCTGACCGGTTTTTCTCAATGTAAGGCATGATAAAAGTGTTGACAACGTTTTTCGCCATCAGGTCGCGGTAGTAGGTCGAGTAGAGCGATGTGTCGAGCGGAACAAAAACGTCGGGAGTGATGCCACCACCGCCATAAACGATTCGATTGTTCTTGAGAGTGTGATATTCCTTCGATTTATCGAGATGGATTGAATCGGCGCTGAAAAGTTCGCCACTTTCGTAGCGTGTCAACATGTCGAGCTGATACTCCTCGGAATGTCCTTTTGCGTACTCCTTCTGTATCAGACGACCGGAAGGGATATAGTAGCGCGAGGTTGTCAGCCTGATCATCGAACCGTCGGGGAAGGGGAACGGTCTTTGGACAAGGCCTTTGCCGAAGGTGCGTCGGCCGACAATAACAGCGCGGTCATGGTCCTGGAGCGCGCCCGACAAAATTTCGCTGGCCGATGCGGAATATTGGTTTACCATAACGACGAGCCGGTCGATGTCGGCACGTTTGGTACGGCGGTCAGCATTGTATTTTTGATCGGGAACGGCGCGGCCGACTGTTGAGACCACCGGTTGGCCGGGCTCGAGGAACAGCGAGGCCATTTCAACGGCGGCGCCAAGATAGCCTCCTCCGTTGTCTTCAAGATCGAGCATCAGGTTTTTCATGCCTTGAGCTTTGAGTTTGTCGATAGCTTCGGCTACTTCTTTAGGCGTCGATTCAGCGAAACGCGACACTCTGATATAGCCCGTTTTCGGGTCTACCATGTAGGCCGCATCGACACTGTAAATCGGAATGTCGTCACGAATGATTTTGAAATCGATCAGGTCGTTACCGCGTTTGACCTTGATGTCGACTTTCGACCCTTTCGGACCGCGGAGAGCTTTCAGCACTTCACTGTTGGCCATTTTGGGATGGGTGAAGATTGAGTCGTTGACATACAGAATCCGGTCGCCGGGACGGATGCCGAGTTTTTCTGACGGGCCACCAACGACGGTCTGGACTACGTAGACAGTATCTTTTACAATCGAAAACTGAATACCGATTCCTGAAAACTTCCCTTCGAGCGGCTGGGTCAGATCTTTCGTTTCTTCGGGTCCCGAGTAGGACGAGTGAGGATCGA
This sequence comes from uncultured Bacteroides sp., assembly GCA_964454925.1. Lineage (GTDB taxonomy): Bacteria > Bacteroidota > Bacteroidia > Bacteroidales > Muribaculaceae > CAG-873. The sequence goes on along the minus strand of CAYVXC010000131.1, from coordinate 4,153 downwards.
GAGTCTTGAGCATCGCGATTATGGCCTCGGAAACGAGCGAGTCGGGATTGTCGACGTTGTCGACATAGTATGAATTTATCACGTGAGCCGCCAGTCTCAGTTTTTGTACAGCTTCATCGGCAGCCTTATCGGCGCGGGCACTGAATACACCGGTCGCCGAAAAGAAAATTGTAAAGAGAGCAGCCAGAGATAGAATTTGTTTTTTCATAATTTGTTTCAATATATCATTGGTTAGAGAGAGTTGTTCTTTTGTGGAAGATAACGGGAGACGTCGTGACCGAAAGCGCGTAGTTCGCGGACTACAGACGAACTGATAGCCGCCAGTTCAGGCTCGGCAAACAGAATGACCGTCTCGAGGCCGGCAATCTGACGGTTGACATCGGCCATGTTCCGTTCATATTCAAAATCGGTGACCGATCTCACCCCCCTGAGAATCCATCGTGAACCGAATTTTTTTGCCAGATCGGCTGTAAGACCATCCCAGACAACGACACTGACAGCCGGGTTGGCGGCATATAAAGCGGAGAGGGCTTCAAGTTTCTCCTTGGCGAGCCGGGTTGCATCGGGTTTATGGATATTGACACCGATGGCAATGACTATGCGGTCAAAGATTCCGAGTCCGCGGCTGACAATCGAGTCGTGGCCGATTGTGAACGGATCGAACGAGCCGGGAAAAATGGCTATGCGTTCTGAAACCGTCGGGTTGGGTTCGTCAGATTTATTCATCGCCATGTTCAGCTTCGGTTAGTTCAACTTCGGAATCGTCCTCGATGACCAGGTTGTCGATGATGAACGTCTGGCGCTGGGGTGTATTGTTGCCCATGAAGAATTCGAGGAGGTCAGACATGTGGTCGTGTTTGTTGAGAGTCACCGGGTCGAGTCTCATGTCGGCGCCGATAAAACCGCGGAATTCCTCCGGCGAGATTTCTCCGAGGCCCTTGAATCGGGTGATCTCGGCATTCGCACCGAATTTTGCGATCGCATCGAGACGCTCCTGTTCGGTATAACAATAGATCGTATCGTCAGATTTCGTGTCGGCAGTTTTCCTGGCTCCGCGTCGGGTCGTTTTCTTATTCCGCACACGGAAAAGCGGAGTCTGGAGGACATAGACGTGTCCTTCGCGGACCAGATCGGGGAAGAACTGGAGGAAGAACGTGATCATCAGGAGCCTGATGTGCATTCCGTCGACATCGGCATCGGTGGCAATGATGACGCGATTGTAGCGGAGATCGTCAATCGAGTCCTCGATATTCAAAGCGGCCTGTAGAGCATTGAATTCGTCGTTTTCGTAAACGATTTTCTTTGTCAGCCCGTATGTATTCAGCGGTTTTCCCCGCAAGGAGAAGACGGCCTGGGTTTTGACATCGCGGATTTTCGTTATCGAGCCGGCGGCCGAGTCACCCTCGGTTATGAAAATCGAGGTCATGTCTTTGGTCTCGGGATCACCTTTCGGATCGCTCCAGTGGACGGTGCAGTCAAGCAGTTTCTTATTGTGTACGTTGACCTTTTTTGCCCGTTCGCGGGCCTTTTTCGTTACGCCGGCCATCTCTTTACGTTCGCGTTCCGATTCCTGGACCTTCTTTAGGAGAGCTTCGGCCGTCTCGGGATCGCGGTGGAGATAGTTGTCGAGTTCGCGCTTGACAAAATCGCCGATAAATTTGGCAACGGTCGGACCGTCGGGCCCCATGTCGCGCGACCCGAGTTTGGTTTTAGTCTGGGACTCAAAGACCGGGTCTTCGACTTTTATGGCGACCGCGGCGATGATGCCGTTGCGGATATCGGAGTATTCGAAATTCTTTCCGGAAAATTCTTTGATCGTTCGAGACACCGCTTCCTTGAATGCCGACAGGTGTGTACCGCCCTGGGTGGTATGTTGGCCGTTGACAAAGGAATAATATTCTTCGCCATACTGGTTTGCATGTGTAATGGCGATTTCTATGTCGTGACCTTTCAGATGGATGATCGGGTAGAGCGGCTCTTTCGACATGTTTTCCTGGAGAAGATCGAGCAGGCCATGACGCGAAATAAATTTCTTTCCGTTGAAGATTATTGCCAGCCCGGTGTTCAGAAAAGTATAGTTTCTGAGCAGGGTCGAGATGAAAGACGGGTCATAGCGGTAGTTCAGGAAAATCGTGTCGTCGGGTGTGAACTGTATGAAAGTGCCGTTCGGTTCGTCTGTGTCGGTCACGGGAGCTTCCATCACCAGTTCGCCGCGCTCGAAACGCGCCATCTTCATCTTGCCGTCGCGATGTGCCCTGATTTCAAACGAGGAACTTAGAGCGTTGACAGCCTTGAGACCAACGCCGTTAAGACCAACGGATTTTTTGAAAACCTTGTTGTCATACTTTGCTCCGGTGTTCATCTTGCTCACCACGTCGACCACGCTGCCAAGCGGAACGCCACGGCCATAGTCGCGGACCGTCACGGTCGAATCGGTCACGTCAACAGCTATTTCGCGACCGAATCCCATCATAAATTCGTCGATCGAATTGTCAAGAACTTCCTTGAGCAGAACGTATATACCGTCGTCGGCGGCCGAACCGTCACCGAGTTTGCCGATATACATGCCGGGACGAAGCCGGATGTGTTTTTTCCATTCGAGCGTGCGGATACTGTCCTCGCCATAGTCGGCCGCCTGGCTTTCGCCCGCATCAAGCGAGTCGGGCATTTCGGAGCGGTCAATCGCTTCCGGATCGTTATGCTGAAGATTATCGTTGGAGTCGGATGTCATGGTGGTGGCTGTTGATTGAATTGACGGTATCTAAGAAACAGGGCGATTTTCGCAGTTTATCTACAAAGTTAGCAAAAAAAAACGAGAACACTCCCCAACTCACATATTTTAATAAAAAGTCAAGCCTTGCTAATAATCAAGCAAGCGGCCGTAATCATTCCAGTCGCCGATCATTTCTCCATTTGCGCTCGCTTCAATCAATTTATTGAGCCGGCTAAGGAATAATTCGGGAGCGGCTTTCACTCTTTGGATATTGTCAATACGCACTCGTTGATATAGAGTAGGGAAGGATTTAAAACTGTGCCAGGCTGTCGGATTAACGCTAAAGGCCTCAACGATTTCCGGATCAATGACAAACTCTGCATCAAGGTCAGGACATGTCTTGCGTCCCCTGTCGGTCATCAATCCAAGTTTCTCAAGTCGACGACAACGCTCTTTATTCAGTTCTGTCCATCTTCCGGATTTAGATCGGGGACCGAATCGCTGAAGAGAGACACCATCAACATTCTTCAGTGTAGAATCGATCCAACCGAAGCATAGAGCCTCTTCCACGGCATCAAGATACCACAAGACATCTGCGGGCGGTGTCTTCCCCCTCTTTACGGCTAACCAACACTCCTTTTCGGTGGTGCTATGCTCGGTAAGCCATTGCCGAAATTCATTACGACTACTTATTTCAAGAATGTTTTTCATGGTTTATAATTGCGTTTTATCTCGTCTATGGATTTGCCACCGATGCCGAAATTCTCATCGGGAAGTTCCTTGATGGTCACAGTAAAGAATTGTTCCGGGATATGGGTTATTTCGGAAGCTGTCGCTGTTAGCCGTTCAATCAGTTCTTTCTTTTGCTCAGCGGTTAGTTTTCCGCTTTCGATCGATATGTATGGCATACTAATGGGTCAGTGTAAAAAGTGGGTTGTTAAATTGGGGCAAAAATACGTTAATTTGAGCAATGAAACAATGGCAAGTATTAAATAATTGTTATGGCTCGTTGTGAACTGTCTAAATCTCTGATTCTTGAGATTTAGATACCTAATAATGGAAGGCTGTATGCCAATAGCTTGAGGTATGTAGTTACACTAAGTGTTATTACGCTGATTTACGTCAGTTTTATGCGAGCTATGGTTGCATCATCTTCTGCCGTATTTACTGATTCTAACGATGCCCCAACTTCATTATGAAGATAGTATCCGTCTGTGGCAATAAAGATTTCATTGCCGGTATTTATTGCCAATTCTCCAACTTCAGGAGAATGGCGGAAATCCTTGCCGTTGATGCATCGGGAAAGGAATGAGTGGTTACCTTCAATGGCTAAATGGTCGTTTGTAAGCAATTCTGTTTTACCTCCGTTGGCAATATATATTCTTACATCTCCCAGCCATGTATAGTAGCAGGTACTATCCACAAATATGGTTAATGCAA
>CAYVXC010000130.1:0-5933 GCA_964454925.1 uncultured Bacteroides sp. | reverse complement strand
TTTGATCACTGCTTGTCTTGCACTCGTGAGCTTCATTCTTACGATCGTTTGGATGTATAAGAAATCTGAATCGGAAGAATTTGAATACACTGAATATCCGAAGGATTACACCGAGAATATTGAAGAAGAAACAATAATCCAAGAAGTTGTAACATCCAAGCCAAAGAATGGCTTTAGTTATAACGCGCAACCAACTAAAGCAGGACTCGGTCTTGCACTGTGCAGTCTGTTTTCTTACTATCTCCTTTTCGCTTACCTGATTTATACGACAATAATAGAGCCAATTTCAAATACGCTGAATGGCAACTGGCGGAGTTTGTCAGAATCGGAGCCATCGATGCTTCCTGTAATGCTGATGTTTGGGGCAGGTGTATGTTTGTTCATTGCATCTATGTATAAAAACACGTTTAAAAATGCAGTCGGAAATTTCTTCGGAGTTCTGACCGCAATTCTAATGGGTTTCTGCGCTTATCTATTCTCACCCACCGTAACAAAAACGAAAATTGATATCCCAATTGAGATATTCATACTTTCGCTGTTAGTACTCGGAGTATTTTCTATTATTACTCTTGCACTTATCAAAACCGAGAATGGGAAAGGCTTCAAAGGATTCGGATTCGTTGGAATCGGTCTTTATTTAGCAATAATAATATTGTGTTTGAATGTTTACGCTAAGATGTACGGCTCGTACAGCGATGCAAAAGATCTGTTTGAGATTCTCAAAATCTGTAGCATAGGCTTTGTATTCTGTATGTTCATCGGGCTCATCCTATCGATAGTCAATCTGACTCAACCGATGAAGTACACGCCCGATGAATACAAACTCTAAACACAAAGACTATCGGTGTTATCGCGACTTTGTCCTTACTTTAGACTTGGGCGATTTTGAGTAGAAAGGTGTAACACTTTCCATTCCGTCAATGTGTTCAAAAAGCTGAGGTTCGACATTTGCTTGCATTGGGTCCAGAATAAAATCTATGCCTTCTCTTCGAGCTAATTTCGCGGCCGGGACAAAATCTGAATCTCCTGAAAACAGAACGATAGTATCGACAAAACCTTTCAAAGCCAAAGAGGCTATGTCAACTCCTATCTTCATGTCAATTCCTTTCTGTCTGATGTCCAGGTAAACATCATCTTCTTCTAAATCTTCGAGTCGTTTCTTACCATTCAAAAGTTCCTTGACTCTCCCAGTCCTGATCTGCCAATTCCCATTATCCTTTAGAGAGCCTAACCTTAAGGCCATTTTTCTTTTTTTCTTCAATTCTTCAATTAACTCCATCTTGAATTTGTATTCGGGAGTGGAAGAAAAATTAATACACTTCTTGGTAATCGGATTATGGACCTTCTTTCCGAGTGGTAAACAATCATAGTAAAATATCCGGTATAATGTGTTCTTCTCCCCAACATGTTTGTGAGCCATTGTATACAAATACTTAGCAACCTCTTCGGGTGACATCTTCCGGTCTTTATTATATAAAGTATTGAAACGCTTAATAAAAAATCCCCCGTCTACCAGGACCGCAATTTTAACCGGTGGAAGATCATGATCTCTTTTTGCCATTGACATTTTTGTGTTTTATATTAAAAAAGCTCATGGGTAAGGCATTTCCATTATCAAGAATAAGCGGCGGATTTGCAGCTTTCGGAAATACGTAGCCAATGAGCGTAATCGTGTTACAAAGATAACACTTACTGAGGATATTGCGCTATTTAATTAACAATTATTCACAATTTTAACACTTTAAGAATCTTACAATTCTGTTATTGTCACTGTTTCGCGCGGGGGGGGTGACGCGGTAGCAGATGGCGAAAAGAATGCCGACGGTGAGGGCGTAACCGGCGAAGATGAGCCACGGCGATGTCCAGTCGCCCATGAAAAGGCGCATCGGGGTTGACGATGCCGGGATTTTCACCATTTCCCAGTGACAGAAACTGTTCACTACCGAGCCGGCGACAATCATACCGCCGGTCGCTCCGATTCCGTTGCTCATCAACATCAACAGTCCCTGACCAAAGCCTTTGTTGGTCGAATCGCTGGCCTGTTCCATATAAATGTGCCCGGCGATATTGAAGAAATTGAAGGCTATTCCATAAACGAGCATCGAAACGATCAACAGAATCAGTCCGTCACCGGGATTTCCAAGGCCGAGGCAGAGAAAACGGGCACTCCACGCCAGAAGGGCAATGGTGATTACCCAGCGAAATCCGATTCGCTTCATGGCCACGCCGACAAGCAGAATACAGAATGCTTCTGAAATCTGTGACAGTGAAAAAAGCAACGTAGCATTCCCGGCGGCAAGAGACTGTGCATAATCGGGATCACCCATGAAGTGATTGATATAAGGAACGGCAAAGCCGTTGGAAATCTGGAGACATACGCCGGTCAGGACCGCAAAAATCAGGAATGTCCGAACATTCGGAAGTTTAAAAAGGCGGAAGGCGCTCAGACCGAAAATGTCAGACAACGAACGGGCCGGGGCTTTTTCGGGGGCTTTTACGACAGGAAGAGTCAACGCATACAAGCCGGTAACAAGACCGATGACGCTACTTACAAGCAACTGCATGGGCGTGTACTGGAAACGGAAATGAGCGGCCGGATCAGAGTCAGAAAGCGTGAACCCGAACGTTCCGTCGTGGTAATAGGCGGAATTGACAAACCACATGGCCGCAATGAACCCTATCGTCCCCCATATTCTCAGCTTCGGAAACTGTTCCATCGGAAGACCGCCACGGCTACGGATAATCGCGAAGGTCGTGGTGTTGGCGAGAGCCATCGTCGGCATATAGAAAGCGAGAAAGCCCAGATAGAGGAGGAAAAAAGCGGTGAAATCGAGGTGGGGATGAGACGATGCATAGGTCCATGCTCCGAACATGACGACACAGGCGGTCAGATGACAGAGGCCAAGCAGAGTCCGCGAAGGAGCGAACCGGTCGGCGAAATGGCCAAACAGAGCCGGGGTGAACAGCGACACGAGACCGACCGCCGCATAGAACCACTGGATCGAAGTACCGAGACCGCCGGCGCCGAGCAGCTGGCCGAAGCACGAAAGATAGCATCCCCAGACCGCGAACTGGAGAAAATATAAGATGGATAATCGGGTTTTCATTCTGAAAAGATTGTTGAAACGAATTAAATTCTAACGCTTGCTTAGGACCGCAAAGTTAGTGATTTTATTCGGGTTTCCAATCATTCAGAATCTAAACTCTACGCCGCCCATGACAGTTGCACCGGGCATCGGGCATCCATAGACGACTTCATAGTGCTTATTGGTCAGGTTATCACCTTTGACAAAGAACGTTACAGGAATTTTGGAGGGGGAGGTGTAGGCGGCCCGGAGATTCAGGAGTGTGTAATCTTCGGTCGCATTGGGATTGCCGGTATTGAGAGCCCAGACACTCGATTCCTCGAGGGTGAAGCTGAAATTGCCGGGAGTGAAGTTGACTTCGCCGCCGAGTTTATTCTTGGGTGCATAGATGACTGTATTGTCAGTGTGGAGGTAGGCGTAGTTTGCACTGACGTTCCAGCGGGTGTTTATTATCCAGGATCCTTCGAGTTCGAATCCTTTGTTGATGAAACGGCCTACATTCATATTCTTCGGTCGGCCGTCAACCATCTGGGTCTGAATCATGTCGCGACCGTTGATATAGTAGAGAGCGGCACCGAGACGGAGACGGTTCGAAGCGAACCACTGGTTGTAGGACAATTCATAGTTGTACATATACTCCGGCTTGAGATCGGGGTTGGCGGGCTGATAGAGATAGAGTTCGCGAAGATTGGGCGAGCGGAAACCTTTGCTGAACGAGAACTTGATGTCGGCTGTTGAAACGGGATGCCATACGATACCGGCCTGAGGCACCCAGATGTTGCCATACTGGGAACCGTGTTGAAGTCGTACGCCGGCATTGATGCCCATGCGGTCAGAGAAAAGGTTCTGCTGGACCATGACATATCCCGCTACTTCATTTTCCGAGCCCTTGAAATGACCCGACTCTTTCTTGGGATCGACTTTATCGGTATTCCATGAGCGGCCACCCCAGTGCTGAAAGTCAAGTCCGAGGCTGATGTCGGTGCCGACAACGGGAGTATAAGTTTCGAAGACAGAGAGACCAATATTGCGGTCGATCGAGTTAAAGAGATATGTTCGGGCGGCGGCATCGGGAGCGTGACCGTCATCGATCTTATGGCGTCCCCAGTTGGCATACGCCTGGATTCCGCCGTGGACTTTCTCGTATTTATTATTCGCAAAAACCGATGCGGTTCCACGGAAAATTCTTGTCCACATGCTTTCCAGCGGGCTTTGGATTGTACCCGGGTTGTTGGCCTTGCTCTGGGTCATGTCGACGTTGGCACCGACTTGCCAGTTGGACGATGCGGCATAACGGAGGTTGACATATTCATTCGCGAGCCAGAATTCGCTTCCGGCGCGGTTACCGTTGCTTCGGTCGATCTGGCCTGCGACAGTAAACGAGAACTTGTCTTTTTTGTAGCCGGTCGACATGTTGAACTTCTGGGTCGAGAACGAACCGAACATTGCGCGTGCGCTCCCTGACCAACCTTCCTGATACTGATGTTTCGTGATGAGATTGATCGAACCACCCATGGCGTTCGATCCATAGAGAAGGGACGACGGGCCCTTGACAACCTCGACGCGGTCGACTCCGTTGGCAACATAGGTGTCGGGGAGCGAGTGGCCGAAAATTCCGGCCCACTGGGGTTGCCCGTCGATCATGAACAGCACCTTGTTTCCACCGCCTACACCGCGAATGTTAACCTGGCCGGCCGAACCTCCCGACACTCCATAGCCGGCGAACCCGCGCTCACTGACGAACAGCCCGGGAATCTTGGACATCAGCACCGGGAGCAGCGACGACTCGGTCGAGCGGTCAATCTGCTCTGAATTCACGACCGACACATCGAGGGGTGTCAGGATGACATCGGTTTTGTGAGGTGCTGTAACAAGAACTTCCGAAAGTTTTATTGTATCGGAAGTCACGCCGTAATACTCGTCTGAGGTGTCAGCAGTCGAAGCGTCGGCATAGAGCGCCGGGAGGACGGTCATGATGATGACCGGGAGGCCGGTTTTAAACATAACGGTTTTTTGAATGTTAGTAAAAAAGAGTTAGTTCTAATATGCGTGGCAAAATTAGTGATAATTTTAATATTTACAAAAAATATAACTAATTTTGTGGTAATAAAGTTGTAATAATTCCCCCAAAAAAATTCATGGACCAGACCGATCTCAAGTTCTTCAACGAAATTGCCCCAAAATGGGACAGTATGGAAGTTAAATCATATCCCGAAAAAATCAACGAAATTCTCGACCGGGTCGAAATTCCCGAAGGAACAGAAATCCTCGACCTCGGAACCGGAACCGGTGTACTCGTCCCCTACCTTTCCGAGCGAATCGGAGCCAGCGGCCGCGTTCTGGCAATCGACGGCAGTCCCGGGATGCTCGCCGAAGCACGCCGCAAATTCGGCTCTATAGAAAACGTCGAGTTCCGTCAGGCCGACTTTGAAGAAGACTTGATCGAGGGCCAATATGATGTAATCATGCTTTATTGTGTCTATCCCCATCTGAAAACCCCTCACGACACACTAAAATGGCTTAAGAAAGTCAATCTCAAACCCGGAGGAAAAATTGTCATCGCTTTCCCTAACGATGAAAATTTCGTCAACCATATCCACGACGGCGTCGAGGCCCACAGTCATCTGCTCCCGTCGGCACGCGTACTCGCCGACGAACTTGCCCTCGTCGGCTTCGACATCGCCTACGCCTACAGCGACCCCGGCCACTACATCGTCATCCTGAAATAACCCCTCCGTTCAGAGTTTTTCCAACGGCGATTTGCCCCATAGAGAATTGAGAGCCACAATCGGAGTCGCGAAGCGATGATGTCGTAAAAGCAGTACGACATCGTCCTTTTCAGGACTC
>CAYVXC010000129.1:0-5947 GCA_964454925.1 uncultured Bacteroides sp. | reverse complement strand
GGTCGAACGGGGAGCGAGGGTGACGGGGCCGTCGAGGGGGAAGGTAGCGCTGTTGAATATGTCGTGGAATGTGCGGCCTTCGGGGAGGATTTCCGAGTAGTGGGAGGTGTCGAGGGTGGTTTCGTGGCCGGTTCCGTTCATCAGGACAATCACCTGTTTGTCGCCGAGGGTGCGGGTGTAGACATAGACACCGTCACGGGGAGCGAAGTGTTTCAGGGAGCCGCGCGCAATAACTTCGTTTGCGGGCCGGCTTCTCCTCCACTTGAGGAGGGCCGACAGATAATCGAACGCCTCGTTCTGCATCGGGGTCCGGCCGTCGCGTGTAAAGACAGATATTGAGTCGCCCGGGAATCCGCCGGGCATGTCGAGACGGATGGCGGGGTCGCCGCCATTGGCGCGCGTGCCGTGCATGAGAATTTCCGTCCCGTAATAGATCTGGGGGATTCCGCGCGAGGTGAGCAGGAACGTCAGAGCCTGCTTCCACGAATCGAGATTTTCAGGAGCTTCGCGCAGATACCGGTCCGTATCGTGGTTGTCGAGGAAAATGAGAATATGTTGAGGATCGGGATAGAGATAGTCGGTCGACAGATGTTCGTAGACACTGTGGAGACCGGTTCCTTTTTCGACGGTTTCCTCTCCGAAGTAGTCTTTACCGCCGAGAATAAATTTGAAATCCATCACGGTCTTGAGTCGCGGATCGACGTCGTTCACTTTCGAGCCCCGTTGCCAGAAGGCGTTGGAGGCGTCGGATTCATACCAGCACTCGCCGACGATGTTGAAATTAGGATATTCGCGCTCGACAGCGTCGATCCAGCGAGCCATGGCCATCATGTCGGCGTAGGGATAGGTATCCATGCGGATGCCGTCTATTTTGGAATCCTCGATCCAGAAAATCGAATTCTGAATCAGATAGTTCATCAGATGAGGATTCAACTGGTTCAGGTCGGGCATGCCGCGCGTAAACCACCCGCTGACGGTGAGATTCCTGTCAATGTCGCTTGCGTATGGATCAAAGAGTGAGTAGAGACGGTGGTTGGTCTCTACGACAGTGCCGTCGTTTTCAAATTCGGCCTGGTGATTGAACCAGTCGCTCGACGGAAATTTCTCCATCCACACATGGCTGCTCCCGCAATGGTTGAAGATCATATCCATCACGACTTTAAGTCCACGGTTATGAGCTTCGCTCACGAAGTCGCGCCACTCGTCGTTGGTCCCGAAGCGGGGATCGATCGAGTAGTAGTCGGTGGTGGCATATCCGTGATATGACCCGCCCGGCTGATTGTTGGTCAGCACAGGATTGACCCATATCGCCGTCACACCGAGATCGTCGATGTAGTCGAGATGGTTACGCAGCCCCTGTATGTCGCCACCGTGGCGTGCGCCGGGACGCGAGCGGTCGGCTCCCGAAGACATCCGGAAACCGCGATGGGAGCCATCGGCATTGGCCGGCAATGTCCGGGCGGGGCGCATCGCGAGGGGAAGATCGTTGTTGGTCGTATCGCCGTCGGAAAAGCGGTCGGGCATTATGAGATAAAGGACGTCCGAGGCATCGAATCCGGGATTGTCAGTCGGCTTCCATGTCCGTTTCTTCAGTTCGTAGCTAACGGTCTGTTTCTCCTTTCCCAGTTTGAACGAAAGAGCAATTTCACCGGGGACCGCCTCTTTGCCGACGGTCAGATAGACGATTTTATAGTCGGGAGAACCGTCGAGATCGGCGGTGTTTACGACTCTCACTCCCGGATAATCAACGCTCATCTCGGCGTTTTTGACATTGTTGCCATAGATAAAGAGCTGGAGAGTGTCGTTTGCCATATCGGTCCACCAGTAGGGTGGTTCAACCAAAGTGACAATAGGAGTCTTTTTAGCGGTTGCACTTACCGCGACGGCCACGATGGCCAGGAACATCAGAAATTTTTTCATGTCGGGTTTGGATTATGTTTTAAGGTGATAATGCTCTTAGACTCCCGACCGGCCGGCGGGTTTAAAACGAGCGTTCCCAAACGGCCTGTTTTTCACCCGAAAACAGCCAAATTTTTTTTGAATTTAATTTTGATTTTATCTGCCTTGTTTAAACGTTAATACATTGAATACATGACGATTGCCATTTTGATATTTCTATTATTCGTTTTAATATTCTTGCATTGCTCTTTCAATGGCCATAATTTTGTCTTCGCCAAAGGCCCTCATAGCCATCCGGCCACGGTTTACAGACTAATTATTTAACCACTCATAATCATATCATGAATCTATTAAAATCTGCTCTTTTAACAACCGCTCTGATCGGAGCCGCCGCGTTTACGCCGGCTGAGGCTTCGATAGGAGTGACTCCCGCTTTGCCCAAGGTGAGCGAGAATTTCAATTCGATGTGGAGTAACGATGCTCCCACTTTGACTCTCCCCGAAGGATGGCGCGTCGACCGGAATCTGACTTCGCCACGCCGCGTCGGTTCGTGGAACGACGCCACGGCTGAAGTTATGTATGCCGGCGGTGTCAGCCTCGCTTCGAATGCAAAGAACGGCACATGGAATTTCGGCGCCGACAACAGCGACCGCGCCATCGGCGGTCTCACAACAACGGTCGCCAACGGGACCCGCGGCGTGAGCCTTCTGACCCGGCTTTCAAACGATGATGCCAAACAAATCATCACTTCGCTCGACCTTTCTTATAATATTGAGAAGTACAGAAAGGGCGCAAACGCCGCCGGTTTTCAGGTTCAGCTCTTTACCTCGCCCGATGGTGAGAAATGGACCGCGGCCGGCGATAATTTCCTGACAGTTTTTGATCCCGACAACGAAACCGCCGGAGCCGCCGTGGTGCCCATCTCGACAACCGAGATAAGTAACCGGGCGCTCCGCACCCACGTACTTCCCGGCCAGACGATCTATCTGGCGTGGAATATCTCAGTGGCCTCGGGCACAACTCCCGACAAAGCTCCGGGACTCGCAATCGACGACATCGTGATCAACGCTACCTTTGCCGAATCCGATCCCGACTGGAAAGACCCGACCACTCCCGAAATCAATCACTCGGGCATCTATCTCCGCGGTGTCGACGGCTGGGATGCAGTCGAGGAATGGGAATTCAACAAACTGTCCGAGACAACCTTTGAGCTCAAAGACAAAGTCATCTCGGGCTCTTTCAAGGTCGCTGATGCCAACTGGAGTTCGGCGTGCAACTATGGTTCGAACGGCTCGTCTATCATGATGGGTGAACCATACGTCCTGAAAGCCGGTGTAAACGACAATATTTCGTGTGGCGGCAACGCCTACAACTGCTCGCGCATCCTCCTCACCATCGAGAACGGAACGGCCACCCTCACTCTCTATCCCAACGAAAGCATGGAGGGCCTCAAGTCGGTCTACCTCGTCGGTGACTTCAACGGATGGAACTACATGAACGCCGACGGCAAACTCGATCTCGACGAAACGACCGGCGCTTTCAGCGGCCGCGTCACTCTCAGTGCCGGCGAAGGCGGTCTGTCCCACTGGATGATCTACCAACGTCTCGGCATGGCCGGCGCATGGGGTCTTGACAAAGACGCCACCACGGCTTCTCCCCTTCAGGGCTCGCTTGTCAAAGGGTCAACCGGCAAGATCGCAACCACTCCCGGAACCTATGACATCTCCGTTTCGCTTCTTCCCGAAGGAACAGGCTCTTATACACTTACTCCCGTCGAGGCCGTAGCCTCCGAGCTCGTTGTCGCCCCCGAATACACCGTCCTCGTCCCCAAAAATCCGGAAAGCGTAAAAGTCCTCTCGCTCAACAACTCCCTGATTCACTACAACGACCAGAGCGCCATGTTCAACGCTATCGCCCGGAAGGCCGGCAAGAATGCCGAATGGGTTAAACATACTCTTCTCGGCAAATCTCTCGCCACCCATTGGGACGAAGGTGACGGCATGGCCGCCGACGGGCTGCCCGGCGCCAAGATGATGGTTCGTTCTCAACCCTGGAGCCACATCATTCTTCAGGAACAGAGCTCGCTTCCCCGCACCGATATAAAGACTTTCCGCAACAACGTTGAACGCTGGGTCAACTATATCCGCGAATACTGTCCCAACCCGAATGCCGTTATCATCATGCCCGTCAACTGGGCCTATTCGGGCGACTGGAGCAACTTCACCGCTTTCAACGAGACCTTCATGGCCAACTACCGCGAAGTCGCCGACGAATTCGGCCTCGTCCTCTGTCCCGTCATGACCGCCTACCAGAACTGCTTTAACGAAGGGGGTGCCGAATCTCTCGCCGGTTGGTTCCAGGACGACCGTCACCCGACCCCGATGAGCACATTCATGGCCGCATGTATGGAATATGGTCTCATTTTCAACGAAGACCCCGCCAACATCGCCTATATTCCCTCTGATGTCAATGCTTCCGACGCAAGCGCCATGACCAAAGCCGCCTCGAAAGCTCTCGCCGGCTTCACCCAGACGGTCAACCACCCCACCGGAACCGTCCGCCTCAACGCCAAAGTTAAAGACGCTTTCGGACTCGAACTGTCGAATCAGACAATCGACTACAGTTTGACCGACGCCAATGCCTCAGTCACTCCCGAGGGCGTATTTACATCGACCGTTCCCGGTCAATACACCGTGACCGTGAAAGGTGCCGGTTTCGAAAAACAGGCTGTTGTAAAGGTAGCCGAAGCCGTGACCGAAATGGAGGAAATCCCCGCCATCACATTCGACAAGGAAACAACCGTTTATGAACAGAACTTCAACACTCTCGGCGAAGAAGCCGAAGCCAAGCTTCCCGAAGGCTGGAGAATTGACCGCACCGACTCACCCCGCGCCGTCGGCTCGTTCCTGACCGCCGCCGATCACACCACCTATGCCGGCGGTGTCAACCTTCCCTCAAATGCCAAAAACGGTGTGTGGAACTTCGGACCCGATGCCACCGACCGTGCTGTCGGCGGAATCACAACCGGCGTGGCCAACGGAACCCGTGCGGTCAACGTCTACGCCCACATGCTCAACGACGGCTCGAAGAAATTCTCTTCGATCAACCTCTCATACGACGTTGAGAAATACCGCGATGGCAACAACGCCGCCGGTTTCAGTGTAACCCTCTACACCTCTGTCGACGGTCGTAACTGGACCCCGGCTCCTGACGGGTTCACCACCTTCTTCCCGGCTTCGGCCTCGACTGCCGGCGCTGCCGTGGTTCCCATCGAAACCGTTTCCGTCAGCTCAAACCTGCCCTTTGACTTCGTTCCCGGCATCGACCTCTATCTCGCGTGGAACATCTCTGTTGCCTCGGGCAGCGAATGTCAGGGCGCACCCGCTCTCGCAATCGACAACGTACGCATCGAAGCCATCCCCGAAGCCGTGCCCGCCTACGACTGGCATATCTACGTCGAAGACCAGACCGGTTATGACGCCCTCGGCCTCTATGCCTATGGTGACAAGGAAATCTGGGGCGCATGGCCCGGACAGGCACCCATCGACGAACAGATCCTCGACGGAGTGACCTACAAAGTCTTCG
The DNA here is from genome assembly GCA_964454925.1 of uncultured Bacteroides sp. Taxonomy (GTDB): domain Bacteria; phylum Bacteroidota; class Bacteroidia; order Bacteroidales; family Muribaculaceae; genus CAG-873. The sequence continues at coordinate 463 of CAYVXC010000129.1, read as the reverse complement.
GCCACAACGAAGCCACCGGAAACTACAACATCATCCTCAACAACTGGAACCGCAGCCTCCAGCTTCCTGACTATTCGATCAACGGCGGACAAGACTACTACTTCCGCGCAACACCTTCCGCGCTCATACTCCTCAAATCAGGCGTCGACGAAATCTCCGTCAGCGACACCCCCAAGATTGTCCTCAACGGCTCGACCGTCGAATGTGCCGCCGCTGACACAATCAGAATCTACTCGATGACCGGCATCCTGATGCACGAAGCCCACACCCCCGCTACCTCGGTCGACACCCTTCCCAAAGGCGTATATATCGCCGTAGCCTCGGGCAGCACTTTCTCCGACACCAAGCGCTTCATCAAAAACTAAACGCTGATCCCCACTAACCCCGGGACCACATTAGTAATCCCCCCCACGGCTCCCCGGCGCTGACCCCCTCAGCCCGGGGAGCCCTCCGTTCCGGACAA
>CAYVXC010000128.1:0-5953 GCA_964454925.1 uncultured Bacteroides sp. | reverse complement strand
TTCTATCCCAACATGAACGGTGGCGAATGGCTCAATCCCCTCTATCCCAACGCCTACAACGCCAGCCTGAAATGGGAGACCACAACAACCTGGAACGTCGGCGTCGACATGGCATGGCTCAACAACCGCATCACTGCCAGCGTTGACTGGTATCTCCGCGACACCAAAGACCTTCTCGCCTATGTTCCCGTTCCCGCCGGTATGACAACCACCAACGCCATGGACCGCAACATCGGTACTCTCCGCAACCTCGGTCTCGAATTCAACGTCGGTGCCAAACCCATCGTCACCAAAGACTTCAACTGGACAACCGGTGTAAACGTGGCCTGGAACTCGAACAAGATCACCGCTCTGACCGGTTCGGCTCAGGACGACGAAACATTCGTACTCGGTGCCGGCGGCAACCCCGCTTCGGCTAACGCCGGTGACATCGAAGTCCACAAAGTCGGCTATCCCGCCTTCTCGTTCCGCGTGCTCGAACAGGTCTATGACAAGAACGGCGACCCGATTGCAAACTGCTATGTCGACCAGAACGGCGACGGAGTCATCGACTCGAACGACCTCGTCATCAAACACTCGCGCGACCCGAAAGTAACCATGACCTGGAACAACACCTTTGCCTACAAGAACTGGGATCTCGGTTTCACTCTCCGCGCTTCGATCGGAAACTATGTATTCAACGGTGTCCGCGCCGGTGGCATCAACCTCTACAACCTCGAAGGTCAGGGTAACATCCTCAACAACGTCCTGTCTTCCGACTACTACTTCAACGACGGTACAGCGGTTTCGAACCTCGTCCGCTCGGACTACTTCCTCGAAAACGCCGGTTTCGTACGCTGTGACAACATCACTCTCGGTTACACCTGGCCCGAACTTCTGAACAACAATCTGAAGATCCGCCTCTTCGGTGCGGTCCAGAATCCCTTCGTAATCACGAAGTACAAAGGTCTCGACCCCGAAGTGTTCTCAGGTATCGACTCGAACGTCTATCCGCGCCCCGTCACCGCTACTATCGGTGTAGTCGCAACCTTCTAAGCCGCGTTTAAGACGGTTAACCCATAAACCAAACTCCAACGAAAATCAAGAAAACAAGAAATAAGAATATCTTATGAAATCTTTCTCGAAATATATCCTCGGAGCCGCACTTGTCGGAGCTATCTCGATGGCATCGACCTCGTGCGTAGGTGACCTCGACGTTCCCCCCATGGACCCCAATCAGGACACCCCCGAAAAACTTTTCGCCGCCGATCCCCGCGGCACCCTCGACCGTCTGATCGCCGAGGTTTATCAGGGAGTCGCTACCGCCGGTAACAATGGTGCCGGAAGCTCGATTCTCGGTTTCGGTGACGCCGGTGCCGGTACGTTCACCCGCACAATCTTCAACCTCGAGGAACTGACCACCGACGAATTCTCGTGGCTCCAGTTCAACGATGCCGGTTACTACGAACTGGTGACCATGAATCTCGCTGCCGACAACGAAATCATGTATGCCGCCTATTCGCGTATCTATGCCGAAATCGCCCTCTGTAACGAATTCATCCGCACCGTCGAGTCTTATCGCGGCTATCTCACGGCCGCCGACGACCTCGCCGCCGCTGACGAATATGTCCGTCAGGCGAAAGTGATGCGCGCTCTTGCCTACTTCTATGCGATCGACTGCTTCGGTAACGCCGGTTACATCGACGAAACTTCTCCCGCCGGTTCCGCTCCCGCCCAGTACAACCGCAAAGAACTCTATGACCTCGTAGTGGCTAACCTCGAAGAAGTCAGCGCCGAATATGGCGAAACCTACAAAGAACCCGCCTATGGTTATGTAGGAAAAGAAGCTGCTGATGCCCTCCTGGCCAAGTTCTATCTCAATGCCGGTGTCTACACCGGAACTCCCGCATACGACAAGTGCTGGAACATCTGTCAGAAGATCATCGCTCACCACCAGGGCGAGGGGTTCAACAACTCGGGTCTGGCCGAAAGCTACAAGGCTCTCTTCGGTGCCAACAACCACGAATATGCAGCCCAGGGTTCGCGTGCCAACGAAATTATCTGGACCGTGCCTCAGGACGGCCTCAAGCTCCAGGCCTACGGCGGTTCGACCTTCTACATCTGTACCGTCTGTGGTTCTTATGACAACATCTCGTCGGTCGACGACTGTAACCTGAACTCTCAGTGGACATGTATGGTTGCTCGCCAGCAGCTTTCAGAACGCTTCAACTTCGATGCCGACGGCAATCCCACCGACCTTCGCGCCGAACTCTGGAAAACCTCGAAAGACGGCTTCGAAATCGCCAACACGACCATCATGGGTAACGCCGGCTATGGTATGGGCTACGCTCCCCTCAAATACACCAACTACGCTTATGACGAATGGGGCAACGTTGATCCCGATGCTTCGCCCGATTCGAACAACTCGTTCGCCGATTCTGACTGGACAGTCATCCGTCTCGCTGAAATCTACCTGACCGCCGCCGAATGTAATATCGTTGCCAACGCAGGTTCTCAGACCGATGCCCTGAAATATGTCAACTATGTCCGTGAACGCGCCGGTGTAGAACCCTGGACCGTTTCGATGATGACCGAACAGAACATCCTCGACGAACGCTCGCGTGAACTCTATGGCGAAAATATCCGTCGTTCTGACCTCATCCGCTTCAACAAATTTGCGGGTGGCGCCTACAACTGGAACTGGAAAGGCGGCGTCCACGAAGGTGTGGCCACTTCTACTCACTACAACCTCTTCCCCATCCCGACGAAGGTTATCTCGTTCCAGGCCTATAATCAGAATCCCGGTTACACAAACTGATAACATCACGCCCAAGATTTTCATATCATAGATTAAGGCAATTTTTCACCCTCCCTGCCCGGTCCCTTCCGGACCGGGCGGAACAGGGGAGGAAAGAAAAAGCCGCTATTTCAAAAATCTCGAAAACTCGAAAAAGAAATGAAAAAATTCAATATTCTTCTTGCCGGCATCCTCGCCATCGGCGTGATGACAGGTTGTAAGCAGAACACCGAGCCTAAGTTTGAGCGCGCCGACAAATTCGAACTCAATACTCCCGCTCTGGCCGATCAGTACTACGAGCTTACACCCGACGGCACAATCGATTTGACATGGTCTCAGCCCGACTGGGGTTTTGCGGCCGCTCCCGACTATAAAGTCCAGATCAGCTTCTCGCCCGACTTCAAGTTCTATGACAAAGGAACCTACGACTATGTCTATGAACTTCCGACCGTCTACCATGCCTGTCAGGCTTCGGTTCCGATGGAAGAAATGGCTATCGGCATCTGCACTCTCCGCGGAATCACCGACGAAGCCCAGTACACCGACGAACCTGCCCGCGAAGTCTATGTACGCGTTGTCGGTTCGATTCCCCAGGTTCTCGAATCTTACATCATGTCTAACCCCATCTGCCTGAAACAGGTCAAGGAATACTGCGCTATCCAGTCTCCCGGCAAGATCTATCTCGTCGGTCAGCCCGAAGGTTGGAAAGGTCCCGATGAAGCCAACCTCGCCCACTATCTCGATTGGGCTCTATTTGAACCCGACGACGCTATCGGTAGCCAGGTTTATTCGAATACATTCGAAATTCCCGCAGGCAACGCCATGTTCCGATTCTACACCGCTCTGACCGGTTGGGACGCTGACTCATGGGGTTCGCAGGCCGATGACAGCCCGATCGACTATACATTCACCGACGGCGAATTCAACCACGAAATCGTCAAGGGTAAAGGCTCATTCAACTTCCCCGACTGGGCCGGCGGTAAAATGGCTTTCAACATTGACATGAATACCCACAAACTCATCATCAAAGCCCTCTAACTCCACAATCAGCTTATACAACGATGAAAAAACTCAGCTTATATATACTGGCAGCTGTCGCCCTCGTCGCTATGCCTTCGTGCTCCGACGAAAAAACCGATGCCGTCATTCCTACAAATCCCCAGCTGCCCCTCATGACTTCGGGTGACCTGGCTATCGCTCCCATGCTTGCTCCGGCGCTCGATCTGACTGCACTCAACAACGACAACACCCCGATTCCTGTCGGCCGCGTAAGCAAGTGTGTAAATCTTCCCGAGGGCTATGAACTGTCGTTCGTCGGTACTCTTGGTCGTGAAGAATCTTTCGCTCATCAGGCCGATTTCGATATGACGGTCGTCGACAGTGTCATCTACGTCGCTCCCGATGTCCTCGAAGGTGCTTATGTTGATGCAATCGGTAAGTCTGCCAAAACTAAAGATGTTTACATGCGCGTAGCCGCCTATGCCTCTAAAGGCAAAGCAAGCGTGCGCCTCGGCAGTGAAGATACCTACTATTTTAACTCGAAAGTAACCGTCACTCCCATTGACCTCGGAATCGTGATTGAAGATGCCTATGGACTCCTCGGCACTATCAACGGATGGAGCGTAGCCGACGCCGTCCTCTTTGACCACGAAGGCTCGGATCCTTACGACAACCCCATCTTTACAATGGTTGTTAACATCACCGATCAGCAGGCAGCCGACGGCTGGTGGTGGAAGATCGTTCCCCAGTCGACCATCGCGGCCGGAAACTGGGTCGACGAACCCAACAGCCAGTTCGGTATCGCCGTCAATGGTGGCCACGAACTCGAAGGTAATCTGATTCCCTGGAGCGAGGAAAACACTAACCCCGGTGCCGGTTGCATCAATCAGGGTGGTGTGTATGTCCTGACCATCGACATGGAAAACCAGACCTACGAATTTGTTCCCCAGTTCGCTTATCTCTGGACTCCCGGCGGTCCCAACGGTTGGAATCACATGGCTTGTCAGAAACTCTTCGGCAAGATTGGCGGAACCGTCTTCGAAGGCTTCGGAATCTTCGACGGTGAATTCAAATTTACCGATCAGGCCGGATGGGGTGGCACAAACTATGGCGCCGGTGCAGACGCGGGTACTCTTTCTACCGATGGTGGTGCCGGCAATCTTAAAGCCGACAAGAATGCTCTCTACTATGCTAAAGTTGACACCGAAAAACTGACCTACACCCTTACCGAAATCACCTCGGTTGGTCTTATCGGCGATTTCAACAATTGGGGTGGCGACGAAGCCATGACTACCGACGATAACAAAGTTTATACCGGTACCGTTACCCTTGCTCAAGGAAAAGGATTTAAAGTCAGAATGAACGGTGGCTGGGATATCAATCTCGGCGGCAACACCAAGATGCTGACCTTCGGTGGTGATAATATCATTGCACCCGCCGACGGAACATACACCGTTACTCTCGACCTTTCCAACGTCCCCTACACTCTGACTCTGACCAAGTAATTGATCTTTTGCAGATAAAAACAAGCGATCGGAAGTCATGTCCGGTCGCTTGTTTTCATTTTCTATATTCTATAATTTCTATAACTTATAGGACTTATCATGCATTCATAACGCAAACGTGGCAACGCCTCACGGTGTCGCCACGTTTATAATAAACCAATCATTATCACATTTCTTGCAATGGAAAAATATAAATTTTTCTATATCTACTAAACGTCGGTTGATGGGATTTTGTTTTCTGACGGGGCGATTTATTGGCTTTTAAACTTACTTTAACGGCGTTGGGTATCGTAATTTCCCATGAAAATGCTTAACTTTGCATTACAAAGAAAATCCAACTCAGAAAACAATTAAAAAACAATATAACATGGAAAAAGCAAAGAAACCTGCAGCCAAAAAAGGAGCGACCGATGCACGCGACGCACGCATGGAGGCATTGGTGGCCGCGATGGGCCGCATTGAGAAAGATTATGGCCGCGGAGCCGTCATGAAACTCGGCGACGAAGCTATTGAGGACGTCGAAGTCGTTCCGACCGGGTCGATCGGACTCAACTATGCACTCGGTGTGGGTGGTTTCCCAAAAGGCCGTATAATCGAAATCTTCGGACCTGAATCGTCGGGTAAAACTACTCTGGCCCTTCACGCGATAGCCGAAGCGCAGAAAAAGGGCGGA
>CAYVXC010000127.1:0-5957 GCA_964454925.1 uncultured Bacteroides sp. | reverse complement strand
AATCTCAGGGTCGTATGGACGGTGCCCGAGAATGTCCACCCCGACAGGAGTGCCTCGGGATAAGGCGACATGAAGAACCTTTCCACTTTCATTTCTCCGTCGAAATCATCGATTACGACGGGCCAGTCAACGCGTCTTATCGCCCTGTCACGATCGGCTGATTCCACTCGAGCCGTTATGGAGATTTCGGCCGTGGTTTCCCGAGCAGGCTCGTCTGCCCGGGCAAAAGCATATAAGCCCGATTCGGTAGCCGCATAAACCGTCCGTCCCACGGTGGTCAACGCATTGAAAGGTCCGAGTGAAGGAGTCGTAAAAGTTGGCATCTTCTCAGCCACGTCGATATGCTGAAACCTCGTGGATCCGTCGGTCGCACCGACTATAACACATCCGCTCACCAGGTCGAACGCGACAGCTTCGATGTCGGTCGAACGGGTCGTTCCCTTGTCCATCTCCTCGGTCCGTGCTCCGGAAATTCTGAACACACGCCCCCGCTCGACGGCATAAACAGCGCCGTCGTTCGCCGCCGTAATCCCCATCCGTCCGTCAACGATCAGGTCATTAAGATGATTCAGCACCAGCTTGTCTCCCGAAGCATTTACGCCGGCGGTCAGCATCCCCCTTTCCCCGGCGACGATAAACCGTGATCGTCCGAACTCCCACGCGCCGCCGCTTGTCCGTGCGGCCGCTAATGCCCTGATTCCGCCTTCGATAACAGCGGTGGCCGTCACCACCGTCGGACTGAGTGTCGAAATCACGGCGAGAGTGCTTTTCATTCTCAGGGTCAGAGTTTCCGGAGTGGTATCGGCCAGTCCTCCGCTCTCCTCGTCACTTGCTCCCGCGGCTGGGGCTATCGACTGGTCAACCCCGACTGAAAGCCGGCCCGTCGGGTCGGGATGAAGTACACAGGTCCATCGCTGAAGCGTTCCGTCGGGATATTCGACGTCAATTCTCAGTCCTGCGGCATCGGGCGACGGATAGCTCATGAGCGGACTCAGCGACAATGGTGCATCGTGACTCCCGACGTCAAAACGGCTGACGCAGCTCCCGTCCCGAAAAATCACTGTTGTCATCGCTCTATACGACCGTGTCGGATCGGTCGTGGCCGCCAGTTCGGCCGCTCCGTAACCTGCAAAGCGTTTCACTTCGAGATCGCCGGCGATGACGGTTCCCGTGCCGTCCGATGCGAGAAGGCGTGACGAAAAGCGGTTGGGTGCATTCAAGAGCACGAGACTGTTGTCGGCCGCCTGGTGTCGGGTCTTACATTCCACGGCTCTGATCAGTTCGCCGGTCTCCTCATTAAGTCCCGAATAGGGAACGACTGTAATTTCAGCATCGATTCCCCGCTCGTATGGTTTCTGAAAGCAGGCGACAACTCTCTTCACTGCGTCAAAATTACCGGCGACCGCTTCTATCAGGGCCGTCGACCGTTCGGGGCGTGTCGGACTGAGCGCCATCGCCCCGCCGGGGACACTCACTGTCAGACGGCGCTCCGCGCTTTGAGACGTTCCTCGCCCGACGGTCGCCGACAATACGCGTCGTGCTCCCGTTTCCGGCGCCCAGGGATGGAACTGGGGTCCGGTCTCTATCACCAGTGTGGCTCCACGCTCTACCCATCCCTGACCGGCCATCGCGTCAACTTTGACATGCAGTCTGTATGCGGTCAGCTCAAACCGGGTTTCAACGGTTGAGTGGCCGTCACTGCCAAGGGTCAGATTTACGCTGTCTGTATACTGACCCCCACATTCCGAGCCGACAATCACCTCCGGCCCGCGATAAAGGACTGCTCCGTCAGGATCATAGACCATTGCTCGCGCCACTACGGGACAGATCAGGACGCCACGCTGCCTGGCCACCCCCGCCGCTGAAGAGTATGCCGACGAAAGCGTTCCGGCCAGCTGATTCAAAACTCCGGTGTCCGCCACCGCCCCGGTGACAGGAAGTTCACCCGGTGTCATCGCCGGAATGGTCATTTCGACCGTCGAATGTCTTTTTGCTGTTATGGTAACCGGATTCCAGGCCGGCTCCGATCCTAAATCCACCCACTGCCCCTCTGTTCCACGTTCCATTCGCCGTGGACGCCCGGTGCCGTCATCGACCGTCAGGGCTCCATCGTGACCGATTATGACACCTCTCACACGCCCCGGTGTCTCAAATTCCTGAACCCCGATTTTCATCGTGCTCTCACCCGTAATTACCGGCTGCCCGTCAACTTCTCCGATTGGCTCCCGGCCCTCGTCTCCGACCAATGCTGCCGGCGCAACCGCACGGAAAACCATGCGCCCATCCGCCTCCACAGGCCTCATATTCAACAGTTCGACAACATCAGCCCTCTTGAGCACTTTTTTCAGCGATACTTTTTTCTTAGCCATAACTCAAACTTTTTTTACCCCAAAATTACAACGTCACCCTCCCCGCCCCCTGCCCAAAACCTCCCTCCTGCGCTCCCGATTGTGATGCGAACGAAGTGAGCATCCCCTGCTTCTCCCCTCTTTTTCTCTTTGCTATTCCCGCGAAATTTATTAAATTTGCAGATATTTGCCGGGCGTTTCTCCCGGTTTCTTTTGTTGTCTAATCCCTTTTCATGGCTCTTCGCCCTTGAATCTCACTATAGACCAGGGAAATACAGCCACAAAACTGGCTCTTTGGGACGACGGCGCTATCGTGCGGTCGGCCATTCGTATGCACATGACCGCACGCGAAGTCACTGCCTTGTGGCCCGACGCCGACATCGACACCGCAATCTACTGTACCGTCTCACGCCGCCCGCCGGCACTGATGCGCGCCCTCGAACGCCGCGCGGGTAAGGTCATCGAATTTTCCGTCGAAACCCCGATGCCACTGACTGTCGACTATCGGACCCCCGCCACTCTCGGACTCGACCGTCTCGCCGCGGCCGTCGGCGCTCACACAATCTGTCCCGACACCGAAATCCTTGTCGTCGACCTTGGTACAGCCATAACCTACGACCGCGTAACCGCCGATGCCCGCTATCTGGGCGGCAATATTGCCCCTGGCATTTTCATGCGCCTAAAGGCTCTCAACCACTACACTGCCCGTCTCCCGCTCGTCGATCCCGCCGAGGGCGACGTCCCCGTCTGGGGAACCGACACCGTTTCGGCTCTCCGCGCAGGCGCGGTTCGCGGCGTCGTTGCCGAACTCGAATACTACCGCTCCCGAATCAACGGAAACAGCCGGGTTGTCATCACCGGTGGCGGCGCCGAACCAATCCGCCGGCTCCTTTCTTTCGACATCATCGTCGAGCCAAATCTTGTTCCGCTCGGACTTAACCGGATAATCTCCTATAATCAATCTATAAATGAACCCCAATCGTAAATTCTTCGCCATCATAGCGGCTCTCTTCGCTGTCATCGGCGCAAATCTCCCTCTATCGGCCCAAAACGGCACTATGTCGCCCTACTCGAAATATGGCTACGGCTTCCTTAGCGACAATGCCACTTCGGCTCAGCGCGCTCTCGGTGGCACAGGCTATGCCATGAACTCCGGGCGCCAGATCAACGTCATGAACCCGGCTTCATACGCCGCCATGGACTCGCTCACCTTCCTCTTCGACATGGGCCTGGACTTCACCTCCCTCTGGTCGACTCAGGGCGACCTCAAAGAGCAGGACTTTGGCGGAGGTCTCGACTATATCACCATGCAGGTCCCCATCGGTCGACGCATGGGTGCTTCGGTCGGCATCCTGCCCTACTCATCGGTCGGCTATTCGTTCGGAAGCTCGATCGATAACGGGGGTGTCTCCCGGAGTGGTTCCGGCTCTCTCAATCAGCTCTATCTCGGAATCGGAGGCCGGATCTTCAAAGGGTTAACCGTCGGTGCAAACATCGCCTACCTCTTCGGCTCGACCGTCAACGATGTCTACGCCGCCACTTCGTCAGGCTCCACGTCGCTCTTCAGCCGCGAGTTCTCCGTCAGCGACTGGCGCGCAGACTTCGGTATCCAGTATTCTTTCTTCGTCGGACGTCAGAACCGCTTAACCCTTGGTCTTGTCTACTCGCCCGCCAAAGACCTCCATGGAAAAACCTATGGCATCTACTATGACACCTCGATCGATCCCATCGTACCCGACACTGTCCCCGGCGACCACTCCCTGAAAGGTCGTTACTCGACGCCCGAGACATGGGGCGCCGGTGTAAACTGGCAGTGGCGGAACAATCTCATGGTCGAAGCCGATTTCACCTACCAGCCCTGGTCAAAAGCCAAATTCAGCGGAATCGAAAACTTCGAAAATACTAAATTTGCCAACCGCTACCGTGTCGGCGCCGGTGTGCAATACACTCCCGACCCCCGCGGATCCTACGGCCAGCGAATCCAGTACCGCCTCGGCTCGTTCTATAACCGCGACTACGTTCTCATCGGGGCCAACCGAATCATCGATTACGGAATCTCTACGGGCTTCGGTCTCCCCGTGCCCGGCTTCAAATCGGTCATTAACCTCGGAATCGAGTGGCGTCACCGCCGTTGCACCCCTCAGGCTCTCATCTCCGAAAACTACCTCAACATCACCGTCGGCATCAACTTCAACGAAATGTGGTTCCGCAAAAACCGCCTTTATTAATTCTCCCGACCGCGATGCGAACGAAGTGAGCATTAAAATTCCCAAACCTCCCATAATTTCCAAAAACTCCCTCCCATGTTTCGTCATTCTCCGTTCGGGCTCCTCGCTTTTCTCGCCGTCACCGCGGCGGGTGGCTTCGTGACGGCCTGTTCGTCTGATGACGACACAATCCGGAGTGTCCCCAACCTCGGCGATCCGGCCGTTTCGCCCACAATGACAACCGTCGGCGTCAACTCGTGGGTCAGCGATTCGGGCTATGTCAAATACCATATCGTCACACCCCGCTGGGAAATGTACGAGGACCTCAGGGATCCCTTCTGGAAATTTCCGGTCGGGCTGAAAATTGAGACCTACCGGCCCGACGGCGCTCTCAACGGCGAAATCACCGCCGACACCACCTACTACTACCACCAGAAGCGACTCGCCCGGCTCGTCGGCCACGTCCTCGCCGTCAACACCATGCGCGACACTTTCCTGACCAACCTCATCTACTGGGATCAGGCACGCACTCAGTTTTATACCGATTCGTTCATCCACATCGTCAAATCCGACCGCATCATCGAGGGATATGGATTTACGGCCAACGAACAGATGACCGAGTACACCATCCACCACCCGACCGCCATAATCCCCGCCTCGTCACTGCGCGGCGACGACCGGCCCGAAGCCGAAGCGTCTGCCGACACGGCCGGAATACCCGAATCCGAAACTTTTGATCCCGACGTAAGAATACGCCGCGCCCCTCAGCCCGCTTCGATCCGAAACATCGACCGTGACATGAGGACAGCCGGACGTCCGTCGGCTATCGACAACGCTCAGTCCAATCTCTCCGCCAGCCCCGACCTCAAACGTTAACCATCTCTCGAATGTTAATCCTCACTGTCATAACTCTGATTCTCAGCGCACTGTTCTCCGGCACCGAAATCGCCTTCATCACCGGCGACCGTGTCCGCGCCCAGATTGAAGGCAAACGTGGCGGTCTGATCTCGCGAATAATCAACCGCTTCTACGATAATTCCGAGTTCTTCATCTCGACTATTCTTGTCGGCAACAACGTCATGCTCGTCATCTACGGCATGGGCGCCGCCGCCATCATCGAGCCGGTGCTCGAACGCTATACCCAGAACGAATTCCTCATCCTCCTTCTCCAGACTCTCGTCTCTACCCTCGTCATCCTTCTCACCGGCGAGTTCCTGCCCAAAACCATCTTCAAGATCAACCCAAACTCGTCGCTTCGGATCTTCGCCCTCCCGGTCTATATTTTCTATATTCTCCTTTATCCGGTATCCATGTTCACCACCTGGATTTCACGGATGCTGATGAAACTCGCCGGCGCCGACACCGACCGGCCGCGGCTGACCCTGATGTCGGTCGGCGACCT
>CAYVXC010000126.1:0-5996 GCA_964454925.1 uncultured Bacteroides sp. | reverse complement strand
CTGAGAAATATGATTTCGTTGTCGTCAACTTTGCTAACGGTGACATGGTCGGCCACACCGGTGTCTACGAAGCCATCGAAAAGGCTGTCAAGGCTGTCGACGAATGTGTCAAGGCCGTTGTTGAAGCCGCCAAAGCCCACGGCTACGGAACCATCATCATCGCCGACCACGGCAATGCTGACCACGCTCTCAACGAAGACGGCACACCCAACACGGCCCATTCGCTCAATCCCGTGCCCTTCATTTATGTCTCGGACGACAAGAATGCCACCGTCGAAAACGGTGTTCTGGCCGATGTCGCCCCCAGCATTCTCCATATCCTCGGTCTGCCCCAGCCCAAGGAAATGACCGGTCACGACCTCATCAAGGACTAACAGCCGTCTCCCGGTGAAAAAAACAGAGTCAACAGTGCGCGCCCTCTCCGCCTGCCTTCTGGCGGGGACGTTGGCGGCTGTTCTCTGGAGTTGTGGAGGCGGAAAAACGGGCGAGGCGACCGCCGACTCGGTCATCCCGACCGCCGAAGCCGTCCGAATCATCGAATCGCGGCCCGCGACTTTCGATGCCCGGTCACTCGAAGATATGGATCGGGCGATCGCGTCGGGCGCCGTCCCCGGTTCGGAGGATATCGCGCGTATGCTCGTTGCCGCCGAAGCCGGAGCCGGTCATCTCCAGTCGATGCTCGATGACCTGGCCCGTAACGAAGACCCCGCCGACACTTACGGCCTTCTGACCGAGCTTGCCGGCCGGCCGTGGACCCGGGCTCTCGTCGCCGTGACACGTTTTCTCACCGGTGCTCCTCTTTCCGGCGCTGAAAGATCACGCGCCTTGGACCTCGCGGCCGCTATCGGTCGCTCGCGCCTGTCAGTCCTCGAACTCGAGACCTCCCAACTCGGAGGGACACCGACCGGACTCGCCCAAATCCTAACCGTCGAAACCAATCAATGAAGTCAAAATTCATAGTACGAAACGAAGCGTCGCGTCTGTTGCTCATCTTTGCCGGATGGGGAATGGACTGGCGGCCGTTCTCGTCGCTGTCGCGTCCCGGCTACGACATCCTGGTCATCTGGGACTACCGCGAACTGTGCTTTGATTGGAAACCGTTGTTCAGATATGACGAAATATGTCTGATGGCCTGGTCGATGGGAGTATTCGCCGCTTCCATTACGATTCACGAGATCGCTCCGCGGATAACCATGAGAATCGCCGTTAACGGAACTCTGAGACCCATCGACGACCGGACCGGTATTCCGCCTGCAATCTGGAACGGGACCTACAACTCGCTGTCGCCGTCGACCTGGCGAAAATTCCAGCGCCGGATGTGTACGTCGGCCGAACAATTCAGCCGGTTCAGCGAAAACGCCCCGCGCCGGACCATCGCCGATCTGACCGAGGAACTGGCGGCCCTCGAAGGATACCGCTTTTTCCATCCCGACCAGGTGACCGACTGGGACATGGCCATCATCGGCCGCCACGACGGAATATTTCCGCCCGACAACCAGAGTTTCGCGTGGCGCGGAAAAACAGCGGTGAGAATCCTCGACTCGGGCCACCTTCCCGACTTCGGACAGCTGGTTGACCGGCTTCTGATTGACAAGGAACTGGTCGGACGCCGGTTCAGCGGCGTCACCGCCACGTATGGATCGGCGGCAGTTGTCCAACAGACCATCGCCGCGGGACTGATGAAACGCTTCGACATCGTCAGCGGCCATACTCCCGTAATCGGCAACATCATCGAAATCGGACCGGGTCCCGACGGACTCCTGACCCGCCTCTACTATCCGCGCGTCCGGCCAATGTCGAGCGTGCGTCTGTGGGATCTGGCCGCGATCGACACGGAACCGTTCGCCCCCGGCGCACGATTTGAAACGTGCGACGCCGAGGTCGCCATCAAGCGGGTCCCTTCGGCATCGGTTGGATTCATCTTCTCGTCGTCCACCGTCCAGTGGTTCAACTCGCCGCGCGAGTTCGTCAAGGAATGTGAGCGTGTGCTCGTTCCCGGGGGCTATCTGGTCTTGTCAACCTTCGTCCACGGAAATCTCGAAGAGCTGAACGCCATCATCGGCAAAGGGCTCCAGCTCCTCCCGGCCCAAAGCTGGGAAACCATGTTCAGCCCCGAAATGGTCATCGAACTCATCGAAAGCGGCCGTGAAGAACTGATTTTCGACTCTCCCCGCGAAGTCCTCGAACACCTCCGTGCCACCGGTGTCAACGCTATCAACTTCGGCGAATCGCCTACAGCCATCGCCCGCCGGATTCTGCGCGACTACCCCGCGAATACCGACGGAAAATATCATCTCACCTACCGGCCCCTTTATCTCATCGCCCGAAAAGTTTCCGAACAATGAGCTCCAACACTACCACGGCCAAAGGGCCGATAAGAATAGACCTTCAGGCGGTCCTCGCCTCGAAACTCGGGAAACGTTCACGCTTCGTGCCGCGTTTCCTTGTCCGGCGTCTCGAAAAAATCATCCGCGCCGAACGTCTCAACCGTCTGCTCGCTGACAACTACCCGAAAACGGGAGCCGATTTCTGCCGCGGTGTCCTCGATGACCTCCGGGTCACCGTTACAGCTGCCGGCGCCGAAAATCTGCCGTCGCCCGACCGTCGCCGCGTGGTCATCGTCTCGAACCATCCCCTCGGCGGTCTCGACGGAATGGCTCTCATCGATTACTTCACCCGCTATTTCGGGACTCCCGTCTACTTCGTCGTGAACGACCTGCTGATGGCTCTCGAACCCCTGAACGATGTCTTCGTCCCGGTCAACAAACACGGCTCCCAGTCGAAAAAAGCCGCCGCCAACCTCGACGAAGCGTTTGCAAGCGACCGCCCCGTCATTGTCTTTCCGGCCGGACTCGTATCGCGTCTCGGAAAGAAAGGACAGATCGCTGACCTCGAATGGAAGAAGATGTTTGTAAACCGTGCGATCGCCACGGGCCGCGATGTAATCCCGGTGTTCTTCAGCGGCCACAATTCCAAATCCTTCTACAGCCTCGCTCGCCGGCGCAAACAACTCGGAATCAACTTTAACATCGAAATGATCTACCTTCCGCGGGAAGTTTTCAGAAGCGAAGGCAAGAGTTTTGAAATACATATCGGACCGCTTATCCCGGTCCGCGAACTGAAAGGTGGACGCGAAGCCGCCGACACCGCTTTGAACATTCGCGAAAAAGTATATAAACTTGCCCGGTGAACCAACCGGACGATGGAAGCAAAAACAATGGAACTACCAGTCATTGAACCGATAGATACAGCGCTCATCGAAAGCGAACTGACCGATGAACGCTTTTTGAGGGCAACCAACAAAGGCGATAATCTGATATATGTTATCGACGCTCACACGTGTCCCCACACCATGCGCGAAATCGGCCGCCTCCGCGAGCTTGCTTTCCGCGCTGCCGGTGGAGGAACAGGCAAGGATTGTGACATCGATTCCTACGACACGATGACCCCGCCATGCCGCCAGCTGATTGTATGGGACCCCGAAGCCCGGCTGATTCTCGGCGGTTATCGCTTCATTCTCGGATCAGACATCGTCATGGACGAGGACGGCCATCCGCGGATAGCCACAAGCCACATGTTCGATTTTTCCGAACGGTTCCTCAAAGACTACCTTCCGTCGACCATCGAACTCGGCCGCTCGTTCGTCAGGCTCGAATACCAGTCATCCAAGGCCGGTTCAAAAGCTCTCTACGCTCTCGACAATCTCTGGGACGGCCTGGGTGCCCTCACGGTCCTTCATCCCGAAATCAAACACCTTTTCGGAAAGGTAACCATGTATCCGAGCTACAACCGCGAATGTCGCGACCTGATTCTCTATTTCCTCCACAAGCATTTCCCCGACCGCGACACGCTCGTCTCCGCCCGCAACCCGCTTCCCGTCGAGTTCGACCTCGAACGGATGGAACGCCTCTTCACCGGCGACACCTTCAAAGACGATTATAAGATACTCAACAGCGAGATCCGCGCCCACGGCTTCAATATCCCGCCCCTCGTGAACGCCTACATGAGCCTTTCGCCGACCATGAGAATGTTCGGGACAGCCGTCAACGACGAATTCGGCGATGTCGAGGAAAGCGGGATTTTCCTCACCATCGACGAAATTCTCGAAGAAAAGAAACGCCGCCACATCGCCACCTTCCATCCCGAAGGCTGATGCTCACGGAACGTGCCGAAACAGACCCGACTCAAAAAAATGTCTGAAATGTTGGCAATTAATGGGAAAATGGCTAACTTTGCAGTGCTTTTAAGCATCCAGCCGGTGAGCCGACCACCCGAAAGTGGCCCCGCTCACGGTCTTTCAACGTCTAAAAATACACCGTCAATCATTTGACTCTCAACGTTTAATCCAACCGCGCCGCCTATCGACAACCGGCCTAAACCGTCACCAGAATGGGAAAATTCACCGAATTCAAAGTTCCTTTGAAAGCCCTGACAAAAGGCGAACACGATTTCAGTTATCGTCTCGGAAAGACATTTTTCACTAACATGGAAAGTGCCGACGTCCGCGATGCCGATATTCTTGTCACCCTGAAAGTGACCTACAACGGCGACATCTATGACCTGGCTTTTCACGTTGAAGGAATGTTGACCCTCCAGTGTGACCGTTGCCTCGACGACCTCGAGTGGCCGGTCGACACAACCTATGACATCGCTGTTAAATATGGCGACGACTACAACGACGACAGCGATACACTGATGGAAATCCCCTGGAGCGACAACGACCTGAACGTTGCCTACATCATTTACGACACCGTTTCGCTCGCCATCCCCATCAAACACGTCCATCCCCTCGGAAAATGCAACCGGGCGATGACAACCATGCTGAAAAAACACCGTGCACGTCCCAATGACGAAGACGCCGACCTCGAAGACCAGCTCATCGAGGAAATGGATTCGATGGACGACGAGATGGAAGCCCCCACGTCGTCAGCGACCGATCCCCGGTGGAACGCCCTGAAAGGACTCGCATCGGATAACATAGAGTAACAAACAAAGTAATTCAATAACATTTAAAAACAATGGCACATCCTAAACGCAAACAATCCAAGACTCGCACCGCCAAACGTCGCACCCACGACAAGGCAGTAGAACCCACGCTGGCACTCTGCCCCAACTGTGGCGCATGGCACATCTATCACACAGTTTGTGGCGAATGTGGCTACTACCGCGGCCGTCAGGCTATCGTGAAAGAAGCAGCTCTCTAAACGGGTACTTTCACCCCGACCGGCCCCCTTACGGCCGGAGGAAATGCACTATAGAACTCTCCGCCCCGACCGGCTTCCGTTTCCCGGACAGCCGAAGGGACGAGTTTCTATAGGGCCTTTTCCGTATTATTAAAAACCCGACATTTCACTCCCCCTCAAACAAAGCCCATAATTCACTATAACTATGGTCAACGCTCGAATCGCAGGTATTGCTTCCTACGTTCCCAAATATATCCTTGACAATGAAGAATTGTCAACCATGGTCGATACCAACGACGAATGGATCACCCAGCGCGTCGGTATCAAGACCCGCCGCATCCTGAAAGAGGACGAAGGACGAGGATCCTCGTTCATGGGTATTCAGGCTGTAAACAAACTGCTGGCCGAAACCGGTGTCGCCCCCGAAGACATCGACCTCCTCATCTGCGCCACCACCAACCCCGACTATCGTTTCCCCTCGACCGGGTCTATCATAGTTCACGAGTGTGGCCTCAAAAACGCCTACTCCTACGACTCCGAAGCTGCTTGCGCCGGTTTCCTCGTCTCCCTTCAGGACGCCACCGCCTACATCCGCTCCGGAATGTACAAGAACGTCATCGTCGTTGCCACCGAACAGATGTCGTCGATGACCAACTACAAAGACCGTGCGACCTGTCCCCTCTTCGGCGACGGCGCCGGCGCCGTTCTCGTTCAGCCGACCGATAAAGAAGGTGTCGGAGTCATTGAC
Source organism: uncultured Bacteroides sp. (assembly GCA_964454925.1). Lineage (GTDB taxonomy): Bacteria > Bacteroidota > Bacteroidia > Bacteroidales > Muribaculaceae > CAG-873. Next base: position 65 of record CAYVXC010000126.1, on the reverse strand, counting down.
GGTGTGTTCCACGTCGACGGCTCGGGACTTCCCAACCTCATCATGAAAGCCGGCGGCTCGGCCTA
>CAYVXC010000125.1:0-6072 GCA_964454925.1 uncultured Bacteroides sp. | reverse complement strand
CTTATAGATATCTTCGGGGAAACATCCGCGCGAAAGGTCGTTGACCGGGGCGGCCAGACCCTGGAGCACCGGACCGACGGCTTCGACTCCGGCCAGGCGCTGAACCAGTTTGTAGGCGATGTTGCCGACTTCGAGCGAGGGGAAGATCAAAACATTGGCGCGGCCGTTGAGAGGCGAATTAGGCGCTTTTGAGGCGGCTACCCCGGGAACGAGAGCAGCATCGGCCTGAAGTTCGCCGTCAAGAATGAGATCGGGCGCCATGGTCTTGGCGATAGCGAGAGCTTCGATGACTTTGTCGACGCGTTCGTGTTTGGCCGAGCCCTTTGTCGAGAACGAAAGAAGAGCAACCCGCGGGGTGATGTTTGCGATGTCGCGCGCTGTATCGGCCGCTGAAACGGCAATCTGGGCCAGTTCGTCGGCCGTGGGGTCGGGAAGGACGGCACAGTCGGCAAACACCAGGATGCCATCGGTTCCGTATGGCGATCCTTTCGGAAGCAACATGACGAATGCTCCTGAAACGACGTTGATGCCGGGACGGGTCTTGATGATCTGGAAAGCGGCGCGCAAAACGTTCGCCGTGGTGTTCATCGCCCCTGCAACCTGGCCGTCGGCGTCGCCGGCTTTTACCATGAGACATCCGAGATAGAGCGGATTAGCCGTCATGAGACGCGATTCCTCGACGGTTATTCCTTTGTTCTTGCGTAATTCGAAATATAACGGAGCATAGCGGTCGATGACAGCTTCGTCAGCCGGGTTGACAATAGTCGCTTTCTCGATATGGTCGAGTTTCAGTTCCGTGGCGAGATGATGGATTTCGTTCGGATCGCCGATCAGAATGATGTCGGCGAGACCGTCGCCGAGCAGACGGCTGGCGGCCGTTAATGTGCGTGGTTCGGTTCCCTCGGGGAGAACGATCCGCTGGCGGTTTTCTTTGGCCTTCGCGGTGAGTTTTTCAAAAAGTGACATATAGGGAGTAGTTAGTTTGTTGGTCAGATTGAAAAAATATGTATCTATGTGTCTACAAAATTACTAAATTTTTCTGAGCGGACAGGTTAACATATCTGAAAAAATATGACTGCGGAATGATTGGTAAAAATCTTGGCTTCGTTCTGAACCATCGGGACAACTCAGGCGTTTTAATAGAAACATTCATCCAAATTCATCTAATCATTATGTCAAAGAACAATTCAAAATCTAAAACGAATATCTGGCTTGTAATTGGAGTTATTGTACTCATCGTTCTTCTTTTCGGCTGGCTGACTATGGCTGATTTTTCCGGTGATACAGACGTTTCGTCGAGCACAAACTTTGCCACCGACAGCCCGACAGCCCCTGCAAACCAGCCTTCTAACTAAACATCTGTATTATGTCCCCCGTAGATATTGAAATAACAACCTGGCTGCTTTGGGTCGCCGTCGGGATAGTCATGGCTCTCGTTTGGGCCTGGATATTCGGCGGTCGAAAGATGCTTGCCTACGATCTCTTTGTCGGTGTCGTCTGTTCGGTCGCCGGTGGCTGGGGTACGGCATGGGTCGTCGGAGACAGTGTCCAGAGTCAGCTCATTGTCTCGGTCCTGTCGGCTGTGCTCATTGGAGCCGTCGGCCTCTATATTCTCAATAAGATAGCCTTCCGCAAATCAAAGTAACTCTCCCCTAAATTCTATTGAAACTCAAAAAAATGTGGTCTCCCGCCGGCGAATGATTATCGCCCCGGGAGACCGCCTTTCGTTTCTATTCGGGAAAACGCTGAAAAATGTTCGGATACGACAAAACACCGTGAAACTCGGCGGTCTCGCGGTGGTTATTGTCGTTCCTTAATATCGTAGGGAGGAAGATGGTGTCCGAACTCTGTCGGACCGTGGCTGGAAAACTCTGTCAGAGTTTATTCTTCAACAGAACGCAGTTTCTGAACGTAAACGGCCTTCATCATTTTCTTACGGTTGGTTACCGAAGGTTTCTGGAAAGCCTGACGGGCACGTACTTCTTTGGTGATGCCGGTCTTTTCGAATTTACGTTTAAACTTTTTGAGGGCGCGTTCGATGTTTTCGCCTTCTTTAACTTGTACGATAATCATTAGTGAATCAGTTTATTTTTTGTTTTTCTTTGTTTTGTTTTTAAAGAATGATGCGGCGACCCGTCGCGGGTACACCGGTTTTGCGGGGCAAAATTACTAATTCTTTTTTTTAATACAAAATTTTAGACCGATTTTTCGCTATCGCGGAGCAAAATTCTCTTAAATTTCACCGGTCAAATCAGTTTGGGCCGTCGGCTGATTGCTGATTGTTCGATTTCGATTGCTTTTTACGGAAGTCGTTCCATTGTCGCTTCATGTTTCGTTTGGCGCGAATCGAACTGATGCCCGTGAGGTTTTTGAGCAGCCAGAGCGCCCGGTGGCCAATGCCGCCCGGAATCTTCTTGCCGAAGTTGGGGCTTATGTGGGTGCGGTCGGGTTGCAGGTCTACGCGAACTTGGTCGGTGTCTATGTTCGCCACCCTGTCCATCAGTGCTATGATTGAGGGGTGTAACTCAGGCGCTTCGGGCGGAACGAGGATGTCAAGCCATTCATGCCCGAATTTCAGCGACTCCCACTTCATGGCCTCCTTCACCGAGATGAATTCGCGGTCAACGATGTAGACTTCGGTGTAGGTGGTGACGAAAAATGGCTGGTCGTGACGGTTGAACATGAACATCCCATGGCCGCGACCTCGCGAATTGAGGTTGGCCGAGTAACCCGTCAGCTCGAGCGGACTGACATAGCCGTCCACTGAACCGTCGTAATTGATTCTTAGTCTGAATTGCTCGAAGTCCATGTCGTCTTTTTTGAAGAATGTCGACATGTTCGGTACCCACCGGCGGCTCACCGAGTCAGCTAGGACGTCGACGGCCACTGAAACCCGACCGTCGTGCTTGTTCCATATTTCAACGGGACCATATCTGCCTTTCAGGGAGTCGGTCCCCGAGTCAACGTCATCGAGAATCCCGGGCACACGTGTATTCGGGAACATTGCCAACCGGTCGGACCATGTGAAGTGGTGGTTGCATCTGTCGCTGACGCTGTCGAGGCCCGCGGCGTTGGTGAAACGGTAATAGGATTTGGAGTTGAGGACGCGCGGCAGTCGCCACCCCTTAAAGTGCATTTTCCCCTCGACCGGCAGCATGAAGTCGACCATCTTTTCGCGAAACATTGTAACAGTGTCGGTGTAACTCGATAGGGTTGAATATTCGCGTACATATCCTAAGATGTGTAATACCCGCTTCTGTTTAGCCTCAACTACGATTTCGTGTAGTTCCGTGACCTGCTCGTTCATCAAAACGATTTCCTTGTCCGGGTTGTCCACCGATTGTTCGCGGTAGCCGATGTAGCGGATAGTGAGTGGATAGTCGGCCGGCGACGCACACGTTATCGCGCCATTGCTTCCGCAGATTCCGAGAAAATGTCCCCTGTGGTCGAAAACCGAAGCGTTGGCTAAGGGTTGGCGGGTCTGTGCGTCGGCAACGATCGGCGAGCGCCCGGCGGCCGTGCTCCCGAAGCAACCGGCAATCAAAACCGCTATTGTTAGAACCGTTTTAACGAAGTTCATAATGATGAAAAAATAATTGTCACTGGTGCAAAGGTAGAACAAATTTCGAAGATGGCAGACCCCGAAACCATTGATACCCCGACAAATAAACCCAAAAAATCCAAAAATATGTGTATTGGCCCGATAACTAATGATGCCTTTCAGGTCTCATTGGCCAAAACGGCCCCGAAAGCGGGCCTGAACTTAATTTGAGCCCGAAGAACAATTTTTAAGAAATAATTACTGAAAAATTTCGTTATATCAAAAAAAGGTAATACCTTTGTGACATGACATCTGCCCGGCTTACCGCCGACGGTCAGGCGCCAATATATTAACTATTGAAACAAAATAAAGTAAATAACAAACTATTAAACCACCTCACTAAGATCATGGAAAATCGAAAACTGAAAATCCGCGACCTCACTCTCCGCGATGGCCAGCAATCGCTTTTTGCCACTCGTTTGCCTCAGGCCGAAATTGACAAACTCCTGCCTTATTATGAAAACGCCGGCTTCTATATCATGGAAGTATGGGGTGGCGCTGTGCCTGATTCAGTGATGCGCTATCTCGACGAATCTCCCTGGAATCGTCTGCGTACAATCTCTCAGGCAATGAAAGGCAAATCGCTCCTGTCTGCACTCTCGCGCGGTCGAAATCTCTTCGGTTACGTTCCCTATCCCGACAATGTCCTCGAGGGTTTCTATAAAGAAGCTATCAAGAACGGTCTGAACGTGATGAGAATTTTCGACGCTCTCAACGATATCGACAATGTGAAGGAATCTATCCGCATGATCAATGAACTTGGTGGTATCGCCGACGGCGCAGTCTGCTATACTGTCGACCCCAAGGGCGAAGCCAAACTCGTTGAAGGTCCCAAACCGACCGGATTCTTCGCTCGTCTTTTCGGAAAGAAATCTGCTCCTATTCTTGTTGAGCCCGAAAAGATCTTCACTGATGAATACTTCGTTAATAAAGCGAAGGAAATGGAACGCCTTGGCGCAAAGATTATAACGCTGAAAGACATGGCCGGCCTTGTAACTCCGCGCCGTGCGGCTTCGATCATTTCGAAACTGAAATCTAATCTCAGCGTTCCCGTTGATTTCCACACTCACTGTACTCCCGGTTATGGTCTGGCATCCTCAATCATGGCCATCATCAACGGAGTCGACATCCTCGACACCAATATCTGGTGGTTCGGCGGTGGTTCTGCAGCTCCCGCTATCGAACTCGTCTATCTTTTCGCTAAGAAACTCGGCGTAGAAATCGACGTTGACATGAAGGCCGTAGGCGAAATCCGCAAACACCTCCGCGAAACACGTAAAGCGATGGCCGCCGTCGACACGACCCCGTGGCCCAATGAGTTCGATCCCCTCAACGACAAACTTCCCGCCAATATCGAAGCTCTCATCGATAAAGCTGTCGAAGCAGCCAAGGCTAACGACGAAGATGCTCTTCTCGAAGCTTGTCACGCAGTCGAAGCTTACTTCGGTTTCCCCAAGCCCAACGAACTCGTCAAGAATGCGGAGGTCCCGGGTGGCATGTACACCAATATGGTCCAGCAACTTAAGGCCCTCAAAGCCGATGACCTTCTCGAAGACGCTATGAAGCTCATCCCGATGGTTCGCCGCGATGCCGGTCTGGTACCCCTTGTTACCCCGACCAGCCAGATTGTCGGATCTCAGGCTGTGATGGTTGCTATCGACCGCCGCAACGGTAAACCCGACTATACAACGAAATCCAATCAGTTCATTTCGCTTGTAAAAGGCGAGTATGGCCATACCCCCGTAGCAGTCGATGCCGATTTCCGTGCTAAAATTACCGGCGACCCGGTTGAACACGCTTACGATACATCCAAATATCGTCGTCCTGAAAATCCTGTTCTTCCCGAACTCGGTGGCGTCAAACTCGCGTCGAACGACGAAGAGATGCTCCTGCTTGAACTTCTTCCGACCGTTGCCAACGGTTTCCTGAAGAAACGCCGCACCGAGGAATTCGAAGCTGCAAAGGCTGCCAAAGCCGCTGATGCGCCTGCCGAAGAAAAGACTGCCGATGCACCCGCTGTTGATATGAACGCTCCTATCACCGGTCCGACTTGGAAGGCCGAAATGGGTGGCCGTGTCATCTCGATTAACGTCAAGCCCGGTCAGGCTGTCAAGAAAGGCGATGTGATGTTCGTTTACGAAGCCATGAAGATGGAAAATGACGTTACCGCCGATCGCGACGCTGTGGTTAAACGTGTCTTTGCCAACGAAGGCGATGTTATCTCGACCGGTGACACCGTCATCGAATTCGAAGGATAAGATATTCTGATATAGCAAATCAAAAAGAGCAGTCGTTTGCGCGACTGCTCTTTTGATTTTTAAGTAATTACTTCATTCGTTCTTTGATGGCGGCGATCATTTCCGCGGGGTCTTGACAGCCCAACATATATTTCCGGCCGTCCTTGAGAGTTACAAGGAAACAATCGGAGGACTTTCCGTAATAGGCGAAGTAACGGCCGAGGTCACGTTGGC
>CAYVXC010000124.1:0-6084 GCA_964454925.1 uncultured Bacteroides sp. | reverse complement strand
GGCCGGGGGTCATCCAGGGGAGTCCGGTCGGGCGCCGGCGCGAACGCAAGCGACGCGAGCGTTTTGTCGCAGGCAAAGCCTTCATTATTCCGATGATGAGAACGATTAGAATAAGTATTTCCATAACTCCAAGTATCAGCGGATGAACGGGAGACGATGGGCGTTACTCCTCGATTTCAGCTCAGCGCCACGGCCACCGAGATAGCTATCCAACAGCTTGTAAAAAGCGGGCGAATGGTCAAAGTGAGTCAGGTGAGCCAACTCGTGACAAATGACATATTCGCGGAGATCAAGCGGGAAAAAGACAAGATTTCGCGAAAGGGAGATTACGCCTCTCGAAGAGCAACTTCCACGACGATTCTGACCGCGCCCTATCCGCCATTCCCGGGGTTTTACGCCAAGTTTTTCAGATAAAGCGACGGCTAAAGGCATCAGATAGCGGCGGCCGTAAGCATCGGCATATTTATCAAATGTCTTATTGACCTTTTCAATTATTCGCGGGTCGGTCCCGGGGATGATTCGTGGAAGTTTAATGATCGTTTCTCCCTGTCCGGGTATGACTTCATAATATTCGGGATCTTCATTCAGCTCCATCCTGAAAATCATCTCGGGGGTTTCGTAGGTCCAACCCGGATAAAATCCTTCCGGCGCCGGCCGGGAAGCCAGAAGCTTCGGTAACATAGCATCGATGGCCTGTTCGACTTCCTTTACCGTCGAGCCTCGCGGAATCGTCAGCTGAAGTTCAAGCCCCTTCCATCTGGCTACAAAACGTGTTGCATTCGATCTCGCGACAACATGAACCGTCCCAAGTTTGGGATGGACAAAACGCTGAGAAGGGACTGTTTTCTTAAACATCAATCAGTTAAAGAGCAACTTCGAGGTCAGAATCCGGGGAAAACAACTTTCGCGGGTCTGTACGATCGCGACCTGATGGGCCGCTTTGCTAAGACGTACGGTTGTTCCAAGAGGCAATGAGTGAGCGCGCCCGTCGACAGTCAGTCTGAACGTCCGTCCCCTGCCCTCGACTTTCATTTCAATCACCGTGTTGTCCTCGACCACGAGAGGCCGGAGACTGAGTGAATGAGCCGCGATGGGCGAGATGATCCAAACCGGTGCAATCGGCTGGACAATAGGACCACCGACGGAAAGGTTATAGGCGGTGCTGCCCGTGGGTGTCGATACGATCACGCCATCGGCTTTATAATCGGCTAAGAAACAGTCATTGAGAGTAATCGAAGCCGTTATCATCGAAGCATTGTCGTCTTTTGCAACAACGACCTCGTTGAGTGCCATCGGCCACACGCCTTGGATCGCCGGCACATCAAGTTGGAGAAGCGAGCGTTTTTCAACCGAGAAATTCATCGCCACTATATCGTCGATATGATTCGTGGCCTCATCAACCGGAAGCCCGGACAGATAGCCGAGATTCCCGGTATTGATTCCGAGAATAGGAATATCAAGAGTCCTTATCCATGCCGTTGTACGTAGGAAAGTCCCGTCACCGCCTATGCTGAGAACCAGCGTAACATCGTCGGGACACCTGGTCACACGCTCTCCGAGCGAAGCCGGGAAATCGAGTTCTCCGGTCAGATGGTCATAAAGTTTGTCGTGAAGGAACAGTTCGGCTCCGACAAATTTCAGCCGCCGGAAAAAAGTGAGTAGAATTTCACGGAACGGTGCCTGGCGCCGGCTGCCGTAGACTGCGATTTTCATGAGTGAATCGTTTTAACTTTTAGGAAACTATATATCGAGATAGCGCAGAAATTCATCAACTCTGCGACGGTTGGTGTCGTCGAACTCGGACATCTCACCATCGATGCCTATGACACGATAACCATAGCGTTCGAGCGACCCGGCCGCGGCCACTGGATTACGGTGATCGATACGCAGCTCGACCACCCATTCGTCAACACCGGCCGTACGCGTCGTGACATTGAGGTTCAGCACATGTGCATCCGCATCCTCGACGGCACGGCATATCCGCGAGGCGCTATAGTCCTCGCGCCGGCACGCCACCATCAGCGACGACGAACCATCGACAGGCGGAAACAGGCTTTCAAGAGTGTCGGCAAACGAAAATTGAGCGCCTTCGCTCGCTTTTGAACCCGAATTGTTTTTCAAATTGCTAAAATTCTATTATTTTTGTACTTTCAAAATGTAGTACAAATGTACAAACATTTATTGAAACTTCCTAATCTCGCCCCGACAAAGGTTTATCCCGTCTGAAGCCGGGGTCTCTACTGTTAATGACAATGACTCATTTAAGCGTAAATATCAACAAGATAGCCACTCTCCGCAACGCCCGCGGAGAGAATGTTCCCGACCTGCTGAAGGTTGCCCGCGACTGTGAGGCCTTCGGCGCCCAGGGCATCACGGTCCATCCCCGCCCCGACGAAAGACACGTCAAACGCGAGGACGTGTTTAAACTCCGTCAGCTCGTCAAGACCGAATTTAATATCGAAGGCTATCCTTCGCCTGAATTCATGGAGCTTGTTCTCCGCGTCAAACCCGAACAGGTGACGCTGGTTCCCGACGCGCCCGATGCCCTGACATCGTCAGCCGGATGGAACGTAGAGAAAAATTTCGCTTTTCTTTCAGAAACGGTCGAACACCTCCGCGAAGCCGGAATCAGGACTTCTATATTCGTTGACCCCGATGTCGAAACCGTCAAATGGGCCGCCAAGACCGGCGCTGACCGCGTTGAACTTTATACCAAGCCATTCGCCGATAACTATCACACCGATCCGGAAGCCGCCGTCGCTCCTTACGTAGAAGCCTCGACCGTGGCACACAAAAACGGACTCGGCGTCAATGCAGGCCACGACCTGAGCCTTGAGAACCTGGCGTTCTTCCACCGGAAAATGCCCTATCTCAACGAAGTTTCCATCGGTCATGCGCTCATCTCGGATGCCATCTACCTCGGTTTGAGTGAAACTATCCGCCGCTATCAGGAATGTCTCGGCAACCGAATCGTCAAGTTCATCACCGACGTCGAGTAAATTCTTTACCGGCCATTTCAACCGCCTATAATCAAGCTAATCCAATATTAACCCATCCCGACAATTTCCCAACCAATGTTACTTCTCCAAGAAACCGTTGTCACTGCCTCGGCAAACGCCGCAACCACCACAAACGAACTCAATCTGTGGGACCTGTGCCTGCAAGGCGGGTGGATCATGATTGTTCTTGCTGTCCTTCTTCTCATCTCAGTCTATATCCTCGTCGAACGAGCCATCGTTGTCAACCGGGCATCGCGCCAGGACAGTTCGTTCATGAAACGTATCAAAGATTATATCCACGACGGTGAAATCGAAAGTGCCCGTCGTCTCTGTGACCAGACCGATTCACCCTACTCGCGCCTGGTTGCCAAAGGTATTTCGCGTATCGGCCGCCCCATGAGCGACGTTCTCGTGACGATCGAGAACACCGGCAATCTCGAAGTAGCCGCCCTTTCTAAAGGATTCTCATGGCTGGCAACCGCGGCCGCGGCCGCTCCGATGCTCGGATTCCTCGGAACCGTCATCGGTATGGTCCAGTCGTTCTATACAATCGCCGCAAGCGGTTCGTCAGCTGAAATCGGAGCTTTCGCAGGCGGCATCTACACCGCCCTCGTCACCACCGTGGCCGGTCTGATTGTCGGCATCATCGCACTTTTCGCCTATAACTATCTCGTGGCCCGAGTGAATAAAGTCATGAATCTGATGGAAGCCCGGACAATGGACTTCATGGATCTTCTTAACGAACCGGCCAACCGCTAAAATAACCCCGACACAGACCTATGGCACTCAAGAAACAACAGACAATGCTGGCCACTTTCTCGATGGCCTCGATGACCGACGTCGTTTTCCTTCTGTTGGTGTTCTTCATGGTGACGTCGACCTACGTTTTTCCGACCGCGATGGAAATCAACCTTCCACAAAGCAGTGAACAGACCCGCCTTAAACCGGGGACTGTAATCTATCTCGACGCGGAAGGACATCTGGCCGGACGCTATGGCGACACTGAGCCGGTCGAGCTGGCCGACACCGACGAGATGGTCAATTTCCTCAAGACCATCCGTGAACAAGATCCCGAAACCGGTTTTGCAATCCACGCCGACGCGACCGTCGAGTATGGCCGGGTTGTCGAAATCCTCAACATCGGGGCCGAAAACGATCTCAAGATGGTGCTCGCCACCACGCCCCGCCAACTTAAACAATGACTAATCTGACCGTTTGACATAGTAAACAATGCAGATCAATCAGACACAACAGATTTCGGGCGCAGTGACGGTTCTCGTCGCTGCACTGATCTGTGTTTACCTCTATACAACCCATCTGAGGGTGAACCTCACTCGCCCCGATGAACCCGACCCTTACATCGAAATGGAATTCATCGAGGTCGAAGTCGAGGAAAACGTTGAAGTTCCGCCGCCCCCGAAAACTTTCGGAGGCGAACAGGCTGCCCCCGCACTGACTCCCGAAGACATCGACGAGCCTTCGGAGCTTGCTCCTCCGACCGGGGTTTCGCTCAAAGACAACGGACCGAAAGCTGAAGAGACTCCGAAAGTCGTCACCTCCAACCGCCCGTCGCCTGTCCAGACCGAAAAAGTTGAAAAGCCGGTCAAGCCTACCGGCCCCCAGGTCGACAACGAACAAAAACAGAAAGAGATTCAGGCCCGACAGACGGCCAACAAGTCGACCTTGACCGCCTTCAATAAAGCCGCCAACGGAAACGCCAACAACCGCGACGGCGACAAAGGCACAGCCGGCCGCAAGGACGGTCTGGCAAACAGCGGCGGACCGGCAAACTCGACCTCCCGCACACCCGGCATTGGCAAAAGCCGTCTTCCCGGAGGCTGGGGCTGGCCTACGATTCCCTCCGATATCAAATCCTCTGAAGTCGGTACGGTTAAAATCGAACTCCAGCTCAGCGCGACCGGTGCGGTCGAGAAAGCGACCGTCCTCAGCAATAGCGGGCTGACCGACGCGACTGTCAGCCAGTGTCTCGCCCGCGCCCGACGCCTCGTGTTCAGTCATCCGGCAAACGCGGAAGTCGGCACGACGGCCACCCTGACCTATACATTCAAAGACTAACGACTCATTTCACATTATTACATAGCAGATATAATGGATACTGAAAATAAGAAATTCAAGCGGACTCTCATCACGACCGCTCTCCCATACGCCAACGGTCCCGTTCACATCGGCCACCTCGCCGGCGTTTATGTTCCCGCCGACATCTATGCACGCTACCTCCGCCTTCAGGGTCGCGAAGTCACTCTCATCGGCGGCAGTGACGAACACGGTGTACCTATCACAATCAAAGCAAAAGCCGAGGGCGTGACCCCTCAGGACATCGTCGACCGTTATCACAAGATTATCAAGGATTCTTTCGAAGAACTCGGAATTTCATTTGACATCTACAGCCGGACGACCTCTGATATACACACCGAAACCGCTTCGGAATTCTTCCGCCGCCTGTATGACAACGATCAGTTCGTCGAAAAGACCTCGATGCAGCTTTATGACGAAAAGGCCAATCAGTTTCTTGCCGACCGCTATGTAACCGGGGAGTGCCCTCATTGTCATAACCCCAAAGCCTACGGCGACCAGTGTGAAGTGTGTGGAACGTCGCTCAACGCCACCGACCTCATCAATCCCAAAAGCGCCATCACAGGCAATACACCCGTGCTTCGCGAGACCAAACACTGGTATCTGCCGCTCGACCGTTGGGAAGAAAAACTGGGCCATTGGATTCTCGACGAACACACCGAGTGGAAGTCAAACGTCTATGGTCAGTGTAAATCGTGGCTCGATCTCGGCCTCCAGCCGCGCGCCGTTTCGCGCGACCTCGACTGGGGCGTACCCGTTCCGGTTGAAGGAGCCGACGGCAAAGTGCTATACGTATGGTTCGACGCTCCGATCGGCTACATTTCCAACACTATAGAGCTCTATCCCGACTCGTGGGAAACCTGGTGGAAAGACCCCGAGACACGCATCATCAACTTCATCGGCAAAGACAACATCGTCTTCCACTGCATCATCTTCCCAGCGATGCTGATGGCCTATGGCGACAACTACCAATTGCCCGACAACGTTCCCG
>CAYVXC010000123.1:0-6093 GCA_964454925.1 uncultured Bacteroides sp. | reverse complement strand
AGCGGGGAGGGTCGTCTTTAGGGTCCGGGGGCTTTGGAAGCGAATTGCGATAGTTTAGGCGGGCGCGGGTCATCTGCTCGCGGATTCCTCCGTCTTTCAGGAAATCAGCTTTCTGACGTTCAATCAGCCTGTAGAGCAAGACGTCTGCTTGATGAATTAGTATTATGGCGATGTTGGCCACTGTTTCAGCCGAGCGGATTTTGACAGCCTCCCGATAATAGTTTGTTTCGTTTTGTTCCGAGCATATTTTTCGCGTAACCAGTGCTTTATGACTGTCTTTAGGCCACAATTCCATCTCTCTTACCCTTAAGAAGTCTTCATAGTCGATCAAAAGTTCCTGCAAACTTGCTTTGGCAACATTTGTGAGTTTTATTTCTGTTTCCTTGGATGTTGAGCCTGCAGAACTTCCTTCCGCAATATTTTGTTTGCCACTGCGCGCGGCTTGGATCATTTGGTCGATTGTGCGGTCACCCTTACTCAAGAAACGCTGAGTAAAGATATAGGTTATGTCATATATAATCTCGGCAATCTTATAGACGCGGAGGTTCCGGTAATATCCCTTTTGAGAGATGAAGTCTGTCGACATCAGCAGGGGCTGTTAAGTTTGGGTTGGTGGCGGAGGGAGCGGGCGAAGATGGCGGCGGGGATAAGGCTGACGGTGAGGCCGATGGCGAGAGCGGCGGTGTATGGGATGCCGAAGCCTTCGGGTCGGGGTGCATAGAGGATATAGGTGACGCAGACAACAGTCATGAACATGGCGGGGATGATCGAGAGCCACCAGGCGCTGAAGAGTCCGAGGAGTTTCTTCCGGACCGATCGCGACAGCCAGACGGTGACGGCCCAGAGGGTGAAGACGGCAAGCATCTGGTTGCACCACGCGAAGTAGCGCCAAAGGACATTGAAGTCGATCATCATGACAAAGAATGCCAACGCAAAGATCGGTATCGAAACCGCGAGTCGTCGCCAGATCCGGCTTTGGTCGATGTGGAGGAAGTCGGCCGCGATGAGTCGCGCGCTCCGGAGGGCTGTATCGCCCGAGGTTATGGGAGCGGCGATAACACCGAACATGGCCATTATGCCGCCGGCCACTCCGAGCCATTCGATCGAGACTTTGTGAACCAGTCCGCCGGCACCGCCATTCGAGGGATCGGCCATGAAGGCCGCCACACCGTCGTAGCCGCCAGTGATGGCTATTGCGGCGGCGGCCCAGATGAGGGCAAGGATGCCTTCACAGACCATGGCTCCATAGAAGATCGGTCGCGCAAGGCGTTCGTTTTTCAGACACCGCGCCATCATCGGGCTCTGGGTGGCATGGAATCCGGAAATGGCTCCACAAGCAATGGAAACAAACATCATCGGAAAGATCGGCGTGGTCTCCGCCGCCGGATGTCGATTATAAAGCCCTGAACCGAGGTCGGTGGGAAGGTCAACTCCGCCGAACAAGATCATATACATCACTCCGAGCCCCATAAACAGCAGTGCGCCACCGAAAAGCGGATAGAGATTGCCGATCAGTTTGTCAACGGGGAGAACGGTCGCAAGCATATAGTAAACGAAGATGACGGCAATCCAGAAGGTGACATCGAGGTCGGCCGGGGTGAGCGAAGCGATCAGCGACGCCGGCGTCATGACGAAAACAGCGCCGACAAGAATCATCAGCAAAAGGGAGAAACCACGCATCACCTGTTTGACCGAGAGTCCAAGCTGTTCGCCGACGATTTCGGGCAAGGACGCGCCGTCGCGCCTGATTGAAAGCACTCCGCTGAGGAAGTCGTGAACGGCACCACCGAAAATTGTACCTAAGACTATCCAGATGAATGCGGCCGGCCCGAACATGACGCCCATGATCGCGCCAAAAATCGGTCCAAGTCCGGCAATATTCAGAAACTGTATGAGAAAGACTTTCCATGCAGGCAGCGGGACGAAGTCGATGCCATCGGTTTTGGTCAGTGCCGGCATCGGTCGTTTGCTGTCGAGTCCGACAACCTTTTCCATCAACAGTCCGTAAAGAAAATATCCGCCTATCAGGACGGCGAGAGAAATCAAAAAGAGGGTCATGGCGATATTGATTGGTTTAGAGATTAGGCTTGTCTTAGATTTAGTCGATAATGACGGGGATGCTGATTTTGGGTTTGAGCGGGTCGTTCGTGACGATGAGGATGACGGCGCGTCGGGGAGTCTGTGGACTGTCATCACGTCGGCTGACGGCAATTTCGAGTTTCCTGCCGGGTTTCAGAGTCTTTCCCTCGATCTTGGTCTCGATGTCCACCGCTTTGTCCGCGCTGTAAATCCGCCTGACCGTCAGCGGGGTTTTACCCGTGTTGGCCAAAGTAATCGAAGCCCGGGGGCCGGTCAGGTCAAGCATCGAGCCACCCGAGTAGGACACCGTCGCAACCGGCGCGTCGGCGATCTGACGGTCGGTCAGCGCGGAAAAGTCTTCGTTGACGGTGACCACGACCGGCATTCTGTAACGGTAATCCGACCCCGGGTCGGGAATAACCGTCACGGTGTCGGTCACAATGTCCCACGCGTTGATTCGGTCGGAATGGACAAAAAAGTCAAACGAAACCTGTTCGCCGGGGGCCACCCGTTCGGGAACGGTTTTCACTTCGAGCCACGCGGGGACATCAGTCACCACGGGAGCGAGAGTATCGGTCGAAACGTTATAGGCCCCTTCAAAAATCGATTTCACGTGGCCTTTCTTAATGGTTCCGAGTAAAGCCGCCGGGTGGGCGAGCCTGAGCCGGCCGGCGTCGACCGGATAGCGGGCCCCGAGCGACGACGGAGCCCCGATTACCGATCCGCGGATTGTCAGTGTCGACCGGGACGGATCGGTATTGGTATCGACATAGACCTTTTTCACGAAGCGTCCGGGACGTCCTTCGGGATCATAGGTCACTTCGATGGAAGCCGTGTCGCCCGGCGCGACCGCTTCGCGGGGATAAACGGGAGTCGTGCATCCGCAGTTTGCACGCGCACCGGTCACAACAAGAGGCTCGTCGCCGGTGTTTATAAAAAAGAACGAAGCGGTCGCGCCGCCTTCGGCTTCGCGGAACGCACCGAAATCGTGGATAGTCGAGATCCATTCTATCCGCGGTCCACCGGACGCCATTGACAGCAACGGCACGAGCAAAGCCGCCGCCGAAACGCATATTTTTCCAAACAGTGTCATCTATAGAATTTTTTGCAACGGCAAATATAAGAAAAAGATGGCAGACTCATTGAATTTATTTGTAACTTTGTCCCGTTAACCCGTCTAACAACGTATTTTACCCTAAAGACTATGGATATAATCAACTTCGGACTCGAAAAATCGCTTCTCTCCCAGTATCTCATGGAAATGCGTAACGTCGATATTCAACACGACCCTCTGCGTTTCCGCCGGAATCTCGAACGTGTCGGAGAAATCATGGCATACGAAATTTCAAAGACTCTCAACTACCGGACGGAGAAGATACAGACTCCGCTCGCGGTCACAAGTTGTGACGTAATCGCCGACAAAGTCGTCCTGGCCACAATCTTCCGCGCCGGTATTCCCTTCCACCAGGGCTTCCTGAGCTACTTCGACCGCGCCGAAAACGCTTTCGTATCGGCCTATCGAAAATATAAGGAAAAAGAAAACTTCGACGTCTGCATCGAATATCTCGCCTCTCCGCGTCTCGAAGGAAAGGTCCTTGTTCTCTGTGACCCGATGCTTGCGACGGGGGCATCAATGGAACTGAGCTACCGGGCTCTGCTGACCAAAGGGATGCCCGAACACATCCACGTTGCGTCGGTAATCGCCTCGCGCAAGGCCATCGATTACATCAAGGCGACTTTCCCGGAGGACCGGACGACCGTCTGGGTCGGTGTCATCGACGACGAAATCAACAGCCATTCGTATATCGTTCCCGGTCTTGGCGATGCCGGCGATCTGGCATACGGTATCAAAGAATAATCCCGACCAATTATGAGACTCAACGGACGACGCCTGAGCAACAACGTCGACGACCGTCGCGGACGGTCGTCGGGAGCGGGACTGAAAATCGGAGGAGGCATAGGGGCAATCGTGGTGGCCGTCATCGCCTTTTTCCTTGGTGGCGGTGACCTCAGCCAGCTACTCGGAAGCCTGGGCGGAGGAACGGCCAGCCTGACATCGAACACAACGGAAGCCTATACTCCGACCCCCGAAGAGGAGGAACTCGCCACTTTCTCGAAACAGATTTTTGCCGGAACGGAAGATGTATGGACTAAAATCTTTCAGGAAAACGGACTGACCTACGAGCCGCCTAAACTCGTTCTTTACACCGGGTCGACTACTAGCGGATGTGGAGCGGCCGACGCATCCATCGGACCGTTCTATTGCTCGGCCGACCAGGCTGTCTATATCGATCTATCGTTTTTCATGAACATGAAACGCGATCTTGGTGCGGACGGCGATTTCGCCTACGCCTATGTCATCGCCCACGAAGTCGGCCATCATGTCCAGTATCTTCTCGGCACCCTCGACCGGACCCATCAGGCGATGGCCCGCGCCTCGAAGCGCGATGCCAACCGGCTTTCGGTCGCGCTCGAACTTCAGGCCGACTACTATGCCGGGGTCTGGGCCCATCACGACAACGCCATGTTTAATTCTCTCGAACCCGGCGATATTGACGAAGCCATTGACGCGGCACGGAAGATCGGCGACGACTATCTCCAGAAGAAAGCCCAGGGATATGCCGTCCCCGACAGCTTCAACCACGGGACCTCGGCCCAGCGGTCGGAATGGCTCGGACGCGGAGTCAGGACCGGTGACCCGTCGTCAAGCGGAGCCGACACTTTCTCCTATCTCGGCCTAAAGCAGCCGTAGGGTCAGCACAAAGTCGCCCGAACAACCGGGAGAGAGTGAAGCCCGTCGAGCGACGAATGATGTAGAGAATAATACCTGAGAACGGTGTCGAGAGCCTCCCGCCGCGATTCACGAGTGAATGGCAATGCGCCCAGCTTATCATAGTCGTCCAAGGCCAGAAGCAACCGGGCAAACCGGGCCTCGGCCGGATCGAGCACGTGGTCGTGCATCGGGCACGTAAGTCTGAACACACCGTCAACCAGATCGAGCCATTTTCCTTCGGCCCACGTCGACATGTCGGGTTCAAGTCCCATTATAGCCACAAGCCGGGTCAGAAAAACAATATGAAAATTGGCCAGCGCGCTACCCGACAGACGGCATAGGACGGCGACACTCTCCTCGAGGAATCGCCAGAGAGCCATGTCGGGGCCGCCTTCCCGGGTGATGACCGTCAAGACCTCGGCCAAAAACATGGCGATGGTTGCCCGGACAGGATTTGAAGCTATGTCAGACCCTTTCAAGACACCCTTGACATCGCTTACCGGCATGACGTCGTGACCGGGACGGACATCGACCACCCCTTCGAACAGACTCATTGGCATTGTCAGCGCCCGACGGCGGCGACTTTCTGCCCCCGACCCGGCGGGCATCAGCAAGGCCACCCGGCCGAGTTCGGCCGACCAGGCCATCAGTATTGACGAACGGTCATTGTACTTGACCGTTCTCAACGCCACCGCATGTAAAGTCTGATACATCCTGTCTATTATATAAATATGTATAATAGCGCCCGGGAGGCTCGCCAGAGGCGCTTTGTGACCCTAAAATTACTAAAAAAATCTTAAAACGGCGGTTTTTAACCCGAAAATTTGCTCAGTATTAAAAATGTCCTTATATTTGCACTCGCTTTCAGGGGCAAGCGCTCCGACAGCATCCGAGGCCCATTCGTCTATCGGTTAGGACGCAAGATTTTCATTCTTGAAAGAGGAGTTCGATTCTCCTATGGGCTACCACAAAAATTAAGAAAAAATACTAAGCATAATAGAAAATGGCAAACCACGATTCGTCCAAAAAGAGAATTCGTCAGATTAAAAAACGTCGCGCTCACAACCGTTACTATGCTAAAACAGCCCGTAACTCCGTTCGCGCCCTGCGTGCCATGACTGACAAGACCGAAGCATTAGCCAAACTTCCCAAAATCAGCGCTATGCTTGACCGTCTTGCTTCGAAAAAAGCTATCTCGAAGAACAAGGCCGCTAATCTGAAAAGCAAACTCGCTCATCACA
>CAYVXC010000122.1:0-6123 GCA_964454925.1 uncultured Bacteroides sp. | reverse complement strand
ATTATCTAAACTTAAACGTCCCCCGCCTCCCGAAAGTTCATTACCCACGCCCGTCGGAAATCACTAAACGCGAATCTATCCATTTTGGAAAATGTCGCGCTTGATTTCCATAGATTCAAAAATTATAATGCAATATACTGACCCGGCTTACACAGCACACTATTGTAAGGGTAGCGGTGTAAGAAAATAATCTTCTGATATTAGAAAAATTAGAAAGTTATATCTAACCCTTTGTTATTTCGGAATTATTGCATATCTTTGCGGAATAAATGCCCACGCCACTTAACCGGATATAGGTTAGGGATTTGTTAAAGAGATAACAGAATCCAGGGATGGGTGTATATAGATCTAAATAAAGGCGTCATTGAAGCCTTGTCATACAGTTGTTTGAAACCTAGGAAATTTCAAATTATTTGAGTAGACTGCTGACAATAGCCAAGATGTATCCTTACGGGTATGCGTTACCTATATCCGGGGCGAATACTGAGTTAAACCGTACGCGGGGCGCTCAGTCTTCGCTTCGAATGAAGTTATATCGCATGGCGTGGGTATTTATCTGACTTGTTCATCTACTCAGTTTTTCCTAGGAACTCAAACAATGATCAAGTCGCGATGAATACCCGCGTTCTTTTTTAGGTCTGAGAAGATAAAAATGTAAAAACAAGGCCTTGTCGGGTATCAATGGTCGTAACTTTTCAAAGTCAATGAAGAAGTTACTATTATTATTCCTTACAGTTTTATTATCAGCAAATTTATCTTTTGCAAAAAAGAATGATCAGACCATCATTCCTGATTACCTTATTGAAGGAGCCGGAAATGCCCGAGGGGGTGAATCGGTTGTAAAAGTCTCCGTCATCGTCAAGAAAAAATCGGATGCGACGGACGATATGCTTGCGAAAGCCGCTGTACATGGAGTCCTTTTCAAAGGTTATTCCGATAAATCAACTCAGGGTTATGGAGGCGCATCCGAACACTCAGCAATAGCCGGTAGCCCAAGTGCATACAATGAACATATTGATTTCTTTGATCCTTTCTTTCGCGGAGATCACATGAACTATGTCCGTTTCATAGACGACACACGTTCAGCCGTTAAAGTCGGAAAAGAGTATCGGGTCTCTGCTATTGTTCGTGTATCTACCGGACAGTTGAAGAAGGATCTCCAATCACAGAAAATCGGAGCAGTCCGAGGCCTTAATTCCGGTTGGTGATGAAACGTCTGTGGTTATTAGGGGCTGTCATCTGCTTAACAATGACAGTTTTCGCGGAAAATAATGAGATTAAAAGAATTCCAGAGGTCGCACCAACTACTCAATCTGAACCTTTATTTGAAAGAGAAACAGGCTTTTGGATTTCGGCTGAATTATCAAGCGGATATTCTTTAAAATCTCATAACAATGTAGCTTTCGGTGAAGCGGACGTCACCCTCGGTTATCGCTTCAGCGAGTATTTCAGAGTCGGACCGGGCATCGGTATCAGATATTATTTCCCGTCCAACAAACTTCGTACGAATCAATTCCGCTGGAGCTTCCCACTCTATCTCAATTTCAGAGGAAATTTTTGTGGCATGTCCTACAAAGATTTAGTACCGTATTATTCGGTGGATCTTGGAGGAACGGTTCAAGACGGTTTCATGTGGCGCCCCTCAATCGGTGTAAGAATAGGGCAGCCCAGAAATGCTTTTATTGTCTCCTTGTCCTACATGGGCCAGAATCTGAGACATAAAACCCGCTCTGCCTTCAAAACAGATCATACCAGTGTGAACTATGTGTCATTCATTGCATTACGCGTTGGTTACGAATTCTAACTAAAAAATCATGAAACATCCCATACTATATTTAATTCTCTTCACATTGCTTATTTCGTCAGGTTGTCGCTCAAATAAAGAAGTTTCGCCGGCAATCTCTGCAATATCGATGGAGACTGTATCTCTTGGTAACAACAACGACGGAACAATTATTGTCAGGGCATGGGGATCGGGTCAAAACAGGTCCACAGCTATTGATTTAGCTAAACGTAACGCGGTTTACGACGTCGTTTTCAAAGGTATTAAAGGCTCAAATCCGGGCTTCGCCTCACGACCTTTAGTCAGCGAGGTGAACGGAGCAGAACGATACGCGCGTTATTTCGAACCTTTCTTCTCACAAGGCGGTGAATATTTGAAATTTGTCAAAGAAGAAGGTGGGTCTGCTCAAAGGCTCAAATCCAACGGACTATCTCGCGAGTCATACGGAGTGGTGCTTATTATTGATCGTGGAGCGCTTAAAGCACAACTTGTCCGTGACGGAATAATCTCTGAATAATTCAAAACTTTCAACCAATCATTTTTCAATCTAATCTTAACTAATGAAAAAGTTACTAATTACAACGTTTTTAACATCCCTTTCGGCAATTATCTCTTTGGGAGCACCTCCGAAACTAATGTTGCTCCCCGATAAACAATGGTGTAATGACAACGGTTACGTCGACCGACAGGAACGCAATGGACGTACACGTGTAACGGAACGTTACGATGACGCTTTTCTTAATGGTACTTTAAAAAACGTTGAAGCGGAATTTAAATCCCTCATGTCTGCTGACGGACGCTCGTTTCCTATCATCAGCTACACCGAAGCAATGAGTACCAACGATGATGAAGATGCTCTTGATGAAATGTTCGAAGGTGCAGAAAGCGGAGCAGGAGTCGGTTCATCAGCGTTCGAGGACCTTATGGCTGCCAAAGGAAATGCACCTGATATCTTCATTAAAATTGGTTGGAACGTCGAAAAAGCCGGAATGCGTAAAAGCATAATCTATCGCGTTGATGCTGTCGATGCCTATTCCTCAAAATCTGTAGCGACGATCACCGGTACGACTGAACCGGTCCTCACATCCACTTCCGACGCCATCTGTCTGATGACCGGTCTAAGAGACAAGATGGATGAATTCGAGACCAAACTACTCAATCATTTTGATGATATTCAGAAAAATGGACGAGAAATTTCTCTCCGTTTGAGAATTATTGATAATGGATCGGGATTAAAATTCACCGATGAGTATGACGGAAAGGAGTTAGCAACCATAATCACTGACTGGGTGGCAGAAAACACCCTTAATCATCAGTTTACGGAAAAACAGTCAACCCGTAACATTATGAGTTTCGATCAGGTCCGTGTACCGATTTTTGACGAACGGAACCGACCTCAGCAAGCTAAACAGTGGGTTAGCAAACTTCAGAACTATCTGAAAAAGACCTACAATATTGTTTCTGAAAACAACTCGAGCGGACTTGGCTCGGGTCGACTCTATATCGGAGAAAAGTAAGTTTGTCCATTATGAAACGTCTTTTTATCTCTTTTATATCAACCGTTATTTTTTTGACGGTCAGTGCAAGCGAGTGTGAACTGAATATTTCAGTCATTCCCCCTCAATCAGGTGAAAATCTCCCTGAACAGGTTGCTTCTCAACTAACCGGGAAACTACGCACTTTGTTATCCTCGTCCGGAGTCTCTACCTCAGTCGACGGTTTACAGTTTTTCCTTACTGGGCGGTTTGATCATGCATTTTCCGAGAAAACATCCGGGCCCGATCAGCGCGAAGTCATCAATACCACTTTAACCCTATATATTGGTGATGCAGACGGCCAAAAGATTTTCGCATCCAAAGTCCTGGAGCTTAAAGGTGTCGGAAAAAGTGAAGCTCAAGCTTACATAAAAGCTTTAGCACCAATCAACGCCGGTCGTAAAGATATAATAGCTTTTATTGAAGAAGGTAAGGCAAAAATTCTCGATTATTTTGACAGCAATTATCAGACATACCTTACTAAAGCCCGCACAGCCATGAACAAGCGCAACTATGAAGAGGCTCTTTATCTCGCGCTTCAGATACCGGAATGTTGTATCGGTTTCGACGAAGCGCAATCCCTTGCCTTGGAAATCTATGGGCATGAAGTCGACTATCTGGGGAATATGCTTCTAACTCAGGCAAAGGCCGCGTTCAGTGCTAATCCGACTGATAAAGGCGCGGGTGAGGCATTCTCTTATCTGTCCCAGATTGATCCAAACGCATCGTGCTATAAAGAAGCTGTTGCTTATGGCGATAAAATGGCTAAAGAAGTCAAAACCCAATGGGAATTTGAAAATATTCAGAAATATAAAGATGATCTGGCTCTCAAGCATAAAAAACTTGACAATCAGACCGCAATCGAGAAATCACGCATAGAGAGTGCCCGAGCTATCGGGGTTGCTTGGGCAAAATCTCAGCCAGTCGTCCGTCACTACTATCACTGGTACTAACTAAATCAGACAATTATTAATCACTCAATCACTATAGCAATGAAAAAATTATTCGCAAACAGTTTGGCAGTTGTTCTGTCCTTGACCTTCATCTCCCCCTCGCTGAAGGCCCAGAGCGAGGAGCCTGATTATCTTAGAAGTTCACTCTACACTATTCTCATTAAGAGCGATGCTCAAAATAAACGGCTTGACGAGGAAAATAAAACCCAAGACAACAACGCGCTTATGAGTATAGCCAAGGGCCTTGCAAATACTGACGCAAAAAAAGCTGCTAATGATACTTCGACCATGAGTCTGGCAGCCATTCCCGGTGCAATATTCACCACTATAGCCATTCCTCCACAGTTTAACGACCATAATCTCCCGAATCGCATCATCGACTTCGACAAACTTCGCGCAGGGATGACCCAAGAGACTGCTAACTCAGCTCGCGAAACACTCGGAATGAAGAAAAAATCAGGATTTGGTAAATTTGCAAAAGGTATGGCAAGCTCAGCCCTCGGCTCAGCGACAGGAAAGGAAAGTTCAAGCATGCTTCAAGTTGATGACGTTGACGAATATACTCCCGCTGTACTTGTAAAATATATCATCGAAAACAACGTCCCGTCTTACATGGTTGCCAAATGGTTTGATTATGATGAAAATGGCACACCCCGATGGAAAGACGAGACGCTCAATGAACGAGCAATCCAGTCTCTTTCAATAGCTGAACAGGGCCGTGACAATGAAAATAAAGTTCTCGCAGCGTCAGCCAAAGCGATCAACCTAATTCCTAATACCTTCGTTATCGCTACAAACCTGCGATTCAGGACAAACAAGGCTATTCTTGCCGAAAGTCAGGCTCTTGCCAACGCTATCGGTTCGCGTTTCGGCGGCATTGGTCAGCTTGTAGCACAAGGTGCAGGCGCCGCAGCCAGTGCAGCCGCCGGTGATGGATTTAGCGTTCAGGCCGTCAGTCATCTTTTCCGTCTTGTCTGGGATGAAAACGCCGAGAATGAAGTCGCTAAGATAATCGAAAATAACGGCACAATTGAAGATCTCATCAACTCGGGAGTATGCAATCTACAGTATATAGGCAATGAAAAAGCGGGTGCCCGTGTCCGTCAAAGTATTTTCTCAGATAAACCTATTTCAGACCTCGTTAACCGCGCTACAACGCGCGCAATTGACGCTTCGATTGCCAAACTTCAGGAAAAGAACGATGTTTTCAGATCTGTCTTCCCTATTTCATCGGCCGACCAAGACGGATCTATTAAAGTTAAAATAGGTACCCGCGAAGGCGTATCGAAAGGTGATACCTATGCGGTTCTCGAGAAAACCGAAGATCCTAAAACAGGTAAAATAATCTATAAAGAAATTGCGACTGTAAAACCCAATGAAAAATTAATCTGGAATAATCTTGCTGGCGCTGAAGAAGAACTTGCAGAAAACAAAGCTAATTCCAAAGGGAAAGATAAAGATTTCAATGAAGATACAGTGAATCTTGGTTCTACAACTTTCGTTGGTAAAAAAGGTAAAGACTACAGCGGTTGCTATGTACAGCTAAAGAAGAAAAAATAATATTTAGTTTTCTATTACTCTATTGAGGATAAACCTTTCTTACTTTATTCCGGTGTGGCTATTATCGATTTATCGGGCCACACCGGTTTAAATTTTCCAGAGATACCTTAATACAGACCGAGGGCATCAGGATGGACATTGTCCTTGCCTGAGCCCTCGGGGTGCATATTACGTAAATCAGATGGTGTTTAGGATATCACATTCCGGGCGTAGTCGTCATAATCACTTGACAGTGCCCGCTCAATTTTAGACATTGAGCGAACTATTGCATCAGCTGCATTGTCAAAGAACG
>CAYVXC010000121.1:0-6123 GCA_964454925.1 uncultured Bacteroides sp. | reverse complement strand
CAAACGCCCGTCCGATGGGCGGTATCCGCGCCGCTGTCTGGGCCGGTAACGACGCTCTCATCGGTGTAGAATCGACCCAAAACAGCAGCCAGATTCCCGAAACTTCGACTCTCGTCGCAGTTGACATCAATTCGGGCGAACGTCAGTCACTGACCGACGACACAGTTCTGGCTCAGTACCCCAGCGTCGATGCCAACGCTACCCGCGTAGCTTTCACCGACCCCGAAGGCAAACTGTATTTCATTAACCTCAGTAAATAATCAAACAGCACCTCAATTATGAAAAAGACATTACTCTTATCGGCATTGGCGGTCGCTGCAACCATGACCGCCGGCGCAAAAACCGCCGATGAACTCCGCGTATATATCAACCCCGGTCACGGCTCCTATACTCCCAACGACCGTCCCAATCCCATCGTTGGTCACGGCGCGTATAGCCGCACAAACACCGACACCACCAACTTCTTCGAATCGAACACCAACCTCCGCAAGGGTTTCGGTGTCCTCGAACGCCTCATCGACTACGGCTTGAAGTTTGACCGCACCAAAAACCAGACCGGCGAACGCTGGCAGATCGGCGCGGCCCGCGATATGGAAAACAACATCGTAATGAGCCACGTCAAATGTGGTCCGTATAATGAAGATAACGGTACCGCAAACCAGTTTAAAGAAGCCGGTAAGCCCGTTCCTGAAAACCTGTATTACTACAACCGCGATCTTACCGAAATCTGTAAGGAAGTAGACTCCAACAACTTCGATATGTTCATCTCGATTCACTCGAATGCTACTTCTACTGACGGTACTACATCCAACTATCCTCTCTACCTTTACCGCGGTTATGACATTCCGTCAGCTGATGAGTATAACAAACCCTCTGATGGTTCGGAACCCATCGTGATCCTTTCGAACCAACATCAGGTAGAATCGCGTAAAATGGCCGATTTGAGCTGGCCTTACGCTATCGAAGACCCCTTCGCTACCTGGACATCGTACCTGACAAGCAAAAACCTTCGTGGCGACATCAACTTCTATGGTAGCAGCAGCACAAGCTCGGCTACTTATTGTAAAGGTTATCTTGGCGTACTCAAACACCACGTTCCCGGTTTCCTTGTTGAAGGTTACTTCCACACTTATCAGCCCGCACGCCACCGCGCAATGAACTTCGACGTAAGTTTCCAGGAAGGTGTACGCTATGCTAAAGGTATCGCCGACTACTTCGGCCTTGAAAAAGAAAAATATGGTACTATCTACGGTAATGTTCGTGACCTCCGCGAAAAATTCGTTCACGACTACTACAAACCCAACTCTAAGTCGAATGACATTTGGCTGCCTATCAACGGCTGTACCGTCACCCTTATGAAAGACGGCAAAGCTGTTGCCGAATACACTACTGACAATCAGTACAACGGTGCTTTCGTATTTGACAAGGTAGAACCGGGCAAATACACGGTCGCCGTCAGCCATCCCGACTACAAACCCGTCGAACCCGTTGAAGTCGAAGTCAGCGCCGCAAAGGTTGCTTATCCTTACATACAGCTCGAAAATGTCAACTATGTACCTCCCACAAAGGTATATGTCGACTATCCCGACCCCGCCGCAACGATTGCAGGTATTAATCCCGTTGACCAGTATGTCGCAGCCGATGTCTACACCGACGAACCTATCGCCGAACTCGAAGGTAAAATTGTTCGCCGCGCTATCGTCCAGGAAGGCAAGATGTACATCCTCGCCGTCGACAAACTTCCAACCTACGCTCAAGTTGTTACCGATGATCAGAAACCCGTTCCCACCATTCTCGTCTATGACCTGAACGAAAAGAAAGTTCTTGCCAACGTTTCGACCGAAGGTGCATACGGTTCGATCCAGAACGTATCTGACATCCAACTCACCTGCGACGGATATCTCCTTGCCAGCAACCAGACCAAGACCCAATACAGCACCGACTACGTTGAAAACCTACCCGACGGAACTAAAGAACCCCGCGGTACTTTCTACATCTACAAATGGGCGAACGACGAAAACGGTCTTCCCACCGGAGCTCCCGTACAATGGCTGAGCACCACACAGTCGGGTCGTTGGTTCCGCGCATACGCAGGTCCGACGTTCGCTTATCAGGGCACTATTGAAGAAGGACAGGCTATCGTTCCTATGCCTACAATCACCGCTCCTACATATAACCACCGTTGGACAGCCCTCACCGTTGCCAACGGCGAACAAGCAGCTGCTGCCGACATCCTCCAACCCGCTTCGAGCCCGAGCGAACAAGCTTACGGAGAAGGCTATCGTTATATCACATCGCCTGTTAATCTCAACAACTTCATCGCTGTGACACCCAACGGCGCCGCTCACGAACGCCGATTCGTTGCCGAAGACAAGGAGGAAGACCTCTCGACCGGTAACGCCGAACTTACCGGGCTACCCGGCACAGTCGGCATATTCAAATATGCAGGTGCAAGCTACGTTGTCGCTCCCGAAAGCAAAGACGGTAACAACGTTGGTCTCCGTCTCATCAACATCACTGATAACATTGCCAAAGCTGTCAACACACCCATTGTTGGCACAAACATCCCCGCTGCCGAAGTCAGCAACATCGCTACCGCCGGTGAAGTAGGTTATGTTTACGATGACCTCAACAATGTTTACACCTCGGCTTGGATCGACCTTTATGTCCTCCGCGACGGCAAAATCTCGAAAATCACCACTAAGGACGTTAAACAGCCCGTATATAAGGCAGCCCTCGCTTACGGTCTCAAAGCCGAAAACACCGAAAACGGTATTGAAATTACCTACTCGCTGAGCGATAATGCCACCGCAGCTACTCTCGTTCTTACTCCCGCCGAAGGCGCAGTTTACACCGCTGCTCTCGATAACACCAAGGGTCAACACACCTTCACTATCGACAAAGCCGAACTTGAACCCGACGCACAATACGCTTGGGAAGTTAAAGTAAAACCGATTGCCAACGCAAGTGCCGACGAACTCCTTACAATGACTCCCCCGGCAGCCGTTCGCGGTTCGGTTATTACCTTCACCGACCCCGAGTATGACACCTACGGATACACCGTCATCGGTCACAACGGCCAATATGGTTTTGAAATCTACAACCCCGCCGGCGAACTCGTTGCCAAGGACGTTCATAAAGGACACGCCCTCCTCGGCAGTGGTTCCAACCAGTCGAACCCGCTCCGCGGTGCCGAACACATGGGCCACGCTCTCGTAGCCTCGTGGGGTGACGACGCTCACGGCGTAACAGCCTTCAATCCTCTCGACCTCAGCGAAGATATGTACTCAGTCTTCGAAGGTGAAATGGCTTCTTCGGGTCTCATCTCGTACAACGGTGTAGGCATCGGTTCTGGTACTCCCTGTGTCGCTATCCAAGGCAAAGGCGAAGGCGCTCGTCTCTTCACTTTCGACGAAGACCTTCTGAAGAATCACGTTGCCGTTTACAACATCGGTAACAACCGCACCATCAAGGAAGCTCCCGCCGACTGGGGTCTCCAGGCAATGAACAACACCAACGTCGAAATTGCTCCCGTCAAGAACGGTGTATTCCTGTCGCAGGTTCGCGCTGACTTCATGGACAGCGGTTCGCCCTCAATCCGCTACCTCGACAATAACGGCAAGTGGAAGTGGGATGCTTGCGATGCCAAATGGCCGGCCGACATGATTGGCAACTGTGGTTCAGGTATCGCCGTGAACTCCGACGAAACTCTCTTCGCTGTTGCCGGTTACTCGGGAATCTATGTATTCCAGCTCAGCTTCAACGATGACAATGAGCCCGTATTCACTCCTCATGCTTCGATGAAAGTGCCCACCACCGCATGGAACACCCTGCGTTTCGACGCTGCCAACAACATCCACTACTATGGCCGTGGCGATGGTTACCACTTGTTCGCTATTCCCCAGAGTGGCATGATTTCTACTCCCGGTAAAGAAGTCTTCTCGATCACTACCGGTGTCGAAGACGTCGCTGTTGACGCTGTCGAAGCCGAAGGCGAAGCTGTCTACTACAACATGAACGGTATCCAGGTACCCGCCGAAAACCTCGTACCCGGCGTTTATGTCAAAGTCGTAGGCAAAACCTCGACCAAAGTCGTTGTGAAATAAACCCTACCCGCTGATTTAGCGGAAATCCTCATAAGCATCTACGAGGGCGACCCGAAACCGGGCCGCCCTCGCTGTAATATGCCCTGAGAACAGCCGGAGGCTGTGAGGATGATAGAAACCCCACGTGCTAACGTGGGGGCCCAGGTGCAACCTGGGGTCCGGAGACATCCAACATATCCGAACGTCGGAGACGTGAGGTAATGATGGCGACACTACACCGCTTCTCCGAAGCTACTTTCAATCAGCCGCTTACCACCCCACGTTGCACGTGGGGTTTCTATCAACCTCGCATCCTCCGGATGCTCATTGGCCGACAACGCTGTTCTTCAGCATAACATATTCGCAAGAGTTTCGAGGTGACTATCATCCTCGCATCCTCCGGATGCTCATTGGCAGACAACGCTGTTCCTCAGCATAACATATTCGCAAACACTTCGAAGTGACTATCAACGTCGCATCCTCCGGATGCTCATTAGAATGTCTTGGTTATGAAGATGTTAATAATGGTTAAAAGCGGGAGGTGTAGACCTCTGTGTCAGATGTTTTTAGTAATTTTATACGATTTAACCTTATTAATATTATCACATTACTAATTCCTTATCCATGAAAAAAGTATTACTGACAGTAGCACTTGTGCTTGGACTGGGACTGACCGCTTCGGCACAGCTTCTGAATGTCGGTTCGATTGACAAGATCAATCTTCCCGACGGAGTAAAAGCCGATCACGCTTACATCAGTCCCTCAGGCGATTATCTGGTATTTTCTGAACTCGGACAATCAGGCCTGAAGAGTCTCGATCTGAATTCGGGCTCGGTGACAGTTCTGTCTCCCGCAGCGTCGGGATTCGACGTCAATTTCAGCGCAGACGGCAAACAGGTCGTTTTCCGCGAAAATTCGTTCAACAACCACCGTCGTTTCACCTCGGTCAAAGCCTATGACATGGCCAATGCCAAGACCTCGACGCTTGTCAAACCGACCCGCGAACTTCAAGGGGTAGCGGTCGAAGGCAACACAGCGGTGACCGTCACCTCGGGCCGCTCGTCAACCCGCGCCCTCAACGGCACCAAGGCATCGGCTTCGCGTCCGGTCTTTTCGATCGACCGCGGCATGATGTACAAAACCGTCAACGGCAAGACCTCCGCTTTCTCGCCCCTCGGTGAAGGCTCGTTCAGCTACATGTGGCCGAGTCTGTCTCCCGACGGTCAGAAAGTCGTTTTCTACGCAGCCGGCTATGGAACATACACATGTGACCTCGACGGCGGCAATCTGACCCGCGTGGGCACATTCATCGCTCCGGTATGGTATAACAACGACGTTATCGTCGCTATGGTTACCGAAAACGATGGCGTCACAACGACCAAATCGACCATCATGGCCGTCGCGGCCAACGGTTCGGAGACCCAGGCGCTGACCGACGATTCACTGGTAGCCGTGCTTCCGGCGGTTTCGGGCAACACGATTGTCTTTACAACCGTTGATGGCGGTCTTTATTCAATAACCCTTAAATAAGACATGACCATGAAGACTAAACACTTTATAATGGCAGCCGCGTCGGCTCTTCTGCTCGGCACTGCCACAATGTCGGCAAAAAATATAGAAGACGTCCGCATCTACATCAACCCGGGCCACGGCAGCTGGGGTTCGGGCGACCGTCACATGGGTACTATCAAACATGGTGACGCAACCTATACCGACACCACCGGTTTCTTCGAATCGAACACCAACCTGTGGAAATGCTTCGGTCTGCTCGATCAGCTCATTGACTACGGTTTCAAATTTGACCGCACTCTGAATCAGGCTCCCGCCGATGTAAAGGACGACGGTATCAAATATGGCGCCGCCCGCGACTTCAACCAGGGTCTGGTGATGAGCCACGTCAAGCTCGGAATCAGCCGTGATTTGTATGAAATCTCATACGAAGCCGAAATGAACAATTTCGACTACTTTATCTCGGTTCACTCGAACGCCCACGTCGACGGCAACAACACCAACTATCCCGCCTTCTTCATCCGCGGCG
>CAYVXC010000120.1:0-6407 GCA_964454925.1 uncultured Bacteroides sp. | reverse complement strand
GGGAGGTTGGATTTGTCGATTTTGCAGAGGCAGTGGGGAATGGTAAGTCAGAGTAACGGGGTCATAGTTCTGGTTCTTATAGTTGAGGGGGAGATGGAAAGGGTCTTTGTCATTGAAGCCCCCCTTACGCGTAACTATCCATTTGTACTAAAAGGGGGATACGGGAGGGCGAGGTTTGTATAGCGATCGTTGTGCGGGGGGATGAACCGGGGGACGGAGTGGTGCGTTTTATATTTGGAGCCGATGTTTCTTCGGATTCGATTTTCAGACAAATTTTTGAGTAAAGTTTTGTGAATAAATAATTTGAATATATTTTTAGTATGAAGAATGATTCTTTGTTCGACCTGACAGGAAAGGTTGCCGTTGTCACCGGCGGAGGCGACGGCATCGGTAAGGCATCGTGCGAAATTCTTGCGGCAGCGGGCGCTTCGGTTGTCGTGAGCGACATTTCCCTCGAGAAGGCTCAAAGCGTTGCCGATGGGATTGCGGCCGCCGGCGGAAAAAGTGCGGCGGTAGCCTGTAATGTTCTCGAAAACAAAGATCTGACCAAGCTCATCGACTTTACTGTCGAGCAATTCGGCACAGTCAACATTCTGGTAAATAATGCCGGCATTGGCGGTGGCGGTCGTGAAAATCCGTTCAATATCGACCGCGAATATGTCGAACGGATCTATGCGATCAATGTCTTCGCGCCCTGGCAACTTTGCAAACTCGCGGCTCCTTTCATGCAGAAATCGGGCTATGGAAGCATCATCAATATCACGTCGATGAGCAGCATCAACAACAGCCCGGCGATGGCTATCTACGGCTCGTCAAAAGCGGCCCTGAACCATTTGGCGTCAAACCTCGCGTTTGACTATGGCCCGATGGGCATCCGCATCAATAACGTCGGCCCGGGTGCGACGCGAACCCACGCTCTCGCCACGGTCCTCACTCCCGAAATCGAATCAAAAATGCTGGCTCACACCCCCATCCACCGCCTCGGCGAGGTTTCCGACATCGCCGGCGCCGTTCTCTATTTCGCCGCCCCGGTCTCCGCCTGGGTCAGCGGTCAGACCCTGATGGTCAACGGTGGTGGAGTTCAAACCCTTGACTAAATAACAGCTGAGAACTATGAAGAAAGACAAACAGCTCCGTTGGGGCTTCATCGACACCTCCGGCCGATTCGTCATCGAGCCACGCTTTGACAGCGCCGGCGATTTCCACGAAGATCTGGCCGTGGTCGCTATCGGCTATGAACGCGGCTACATCGACCGCGCGGGCAATCTCGTCATCGAACCGCGGTTTCAGGCCGCCGGAAACTTTATCGATGGTATCGCACTGGTCATGCTCGACAACAAGTATGGATTCATTGACCGCGCGGGCCAATTCGTAATCGAGCCAACGTTTGACAAAGCTGAGGAATTCCGCGACGGGCTTGCGCGTATAACTTCCGGAGGCAAATATGGCTATATCGACCGTGGCGGTAAATCCGTCGTCGACCCGGTCTACGACTTCTTAGGCGACTTTCACGACGGGCTGGCATGGATGAAAACCGACGGTCTCTATGGCTACATCGACCAATCGGATCGCCGGGCGATCGAACCCGTCTTTGAAACTGCCAACGACTTCTGCGAAGGGATCGCCGTGGTGAGAAAGGACGGCAAATATGGCTACATCGACACCACCGGTCGATTTGCAATCGAACCAAAATTTGACGTCGCATCCGATTTCAAAGATGGCTCAGCTCGCGTCAAAATCAACGGCGAGCGTTTCTACATCGACCACGCCGGCAATCCGGTCGACGGTACGGCCGATGAATTTGCCACTGTCACTCCCGAGTTCCGCGACGGGCTTGCACCAAAGGCCGACGATGGAAAATATGGCTATGTCGACCCGACGGGAACGTTCAGGATCAAACCGACGTTCATTCAGGCCGAACCATTCTGCGAAGGTTTCGCACGGGTCAGACCGGGCCGCACCTCGAAATGGGCCTATATCGACCTGAACGGTGCTATCGCCTTCAAAGAGCGTTTCAACCAGGCCGAGGATTTCCACGGAGGAATAGCACGCGTCCTGACCGAAGTCGACTCTGAATAATCAATCCGAAACCCGAAGAAAAATGAATAAACTATTAACAATACTTTTCACCATGCTTGGACTCACCGCCTGCGCCACTTCGCCCGGCACCGCCTATACCGATATGGACGTTCCTCAGTTTGCCGACTATCTGAAAAACGACAGTGTACAACTGGTCGACGTCCGGACTCCCGAAGAATATTCCGACGGCCACATCGCCCGAGCCGTCAATATCGACGTAAAAAATGCCGATTTCCTCCCCGACGCCTTGAAAGCCTTAGACAAATCCCGGCCTGTCGCCGTCTATTGCCGAAGCGGCAAACGCTCGGCCGATGCCGCCCGCCAACTCTCGGCCAACGGCTACCGGGTAGCCAACCTCGAAGGAGGGATTCTCGCATGGACCGACCAACATCGCCCGGTTGAAAAATAGCCTTGTCAATACGCTGTCTTTTTCAGATTTTCACTACATTTGCAGAGACAAAGACCGTTTTAAATATGAACAATGATCAGCAACAGGACTAAACGAAACATCTGGCTCACTTTGGCGATCCTCTCCCTCGGCGCCGTCATCGACCGAGCCATCCGCGTGGCCGACGGCTCGGTCGAATGGTGGAGTCTGGTGTCAGCCATAATAATCACGATTTTCTGCACACGCTTCTATTTCTGTTACCGCTCCCAAGTCCGCGCCGGCAATCTCTTCGGCCCGGCAAAAAAACACCGATGACCAACCGGATCGAAACGCTTCTCTCCGGCCGCCTCGGAATGAACGATATCCACGCCGTTCTGGAGTGGATGAACGAGTCGCGCGTCAATAGCGACGAACTTATCGAAACGGCCCTTACCGACCGGGGCCGTCGGGGAGGTAACGCTCTTTGGTGTCTGACCCACGTCGGTAAATCTCACCATCCCCTGCTCCTGTCCAATCAGGATCGCTTCATAGACCGACTCCTGACTGATCCGCCGGTTCCCCATAAACGGATGCTCCTCCAGCTTCTTCGCGAACAAACCTTCACCCCCGACTCAATCAGGACCGATTTTCTCGACTATTGCCTTTCAAAAATCAACGCCGAGAGCGAGCCCTACGCCATAAGGTGCTTCTGCCTCTACAACGCCTACAAGATGTGCCGTCACTTCCCCGAGCTCATGACCGAACTCAACGAGCGGCTCGAACTCCTTTCGCTCCAACAACTTTCGCCCGGCCTAAGATGTGCCCTCAGAAAAGTCACCTCGGAGATGAACCGATAGTCAACCATCTCCCCTCCGGGTCTGTTTATATACATATAATTAATCACCCAAAAATCAAACAAGAATATGAGCTACACAATCGGAGATACCGTTCCCGACGTCCTCGGACTCGACCAAAACGGCAACGAAGTCAAACGCAGTGATTATCCCGGCAAAACCATCGCCCTCTACTTCTATCCCAAGGATATGACTTCGGGGTGCACGGCCCAGGCCTGTAACCTTCGCGACAACTACCATGAACTTCTCAACGCCGGCTATCAGGTTATCGGCGTTAGCGCCGACTCGGCCGCATCCCATCAGAAATTCATCGCCAAAAACGAGCTCCCCTTCCCGTTGATCTCCGATCCCGACCATAAATTGCTCGAAGCTTTTGGAGTCTGGGGCGAAAAGTCCATGTATGGCCGAAAATACATGGGTACGTTCCGCACAACCTTCATCATCGACCCCGAAGGCAAAATTACGCGCATAATCACGCCCAAACAGGTCAAGACCAAAGACCACGCCGCCCAGATCCTTGCCCAGTAAGCCACGCGACCTTCTCGAACCTAATTAAAAGGCAAACGAGGCTGTATCAAAGAGAGAGTGGAATGTCTATCAGATGGAAACGCCTAAAACAGTGCTTTTCTATTTGGATTCCTCACAAAAATTGTATATGTCAGAAAAAAAACATAATTTTGCAGTGCAAAATGTTTTTGACTAATGGCTACAAAAGTTGACCGGAAAAGACATAAGCGTGAACTGAAGAAGCGCGCAAAGAAGATACGTCTCAAGAATGAGAGGAGATTGGTTAGTATGCATAAATTTAAATATAAAGAAATATTCACTAACGAGTTATTACCACATAAGTCGAAACTTGATGAGTTAACATTAAAAGAAGACATTATCGCATGGCGTTTTGTGGATAATCCTAGCACGTGGGAGAATTTTATTTCACCAAGAGAAATTTCTTTAAAAGAACATGAAGATGATCCAGACTATTTGGATATTCCGCCCATGCCTGTAAGTAACTCACAAAAACATTATGATCAATTCTTCTCAGAATATGGACTATCAAGTTACCCGTCATTTCAAGATTGCGATGAGGCGGCATTAGAGGTTTATAATCGTATTACCAGGAATCATGGAATAGATAAAGCAGAAGAATTCTTCAATAGATGCGGTCATTATATGGTTGAAGTAATATACAAGGCAGGAAGTGGTTGGGTTACAAAGCAAAATTCAAAAAAACATAATCACTTTGATTTTATTAGAGAACCTGAATGGGACTTTAACATGGCTGTTACTGGTAATTACAAAAAACTTAATATATCATGGCAGACAATGGAATAAAATTAGTGGGATATCTACAATCTGTGAATAAGCCGTTCGTTTCTTTGCTGCTTGATACAGTAAAGAAAACGATAATACTCAGGATCTTCCATCAATCGAGAGGAGAAGTTGATTATATTGTAACTCCAGAGCAAGTATTAGGTTACATGGATGGAGATTACGGGCTTGGCCAGATAGCGCCTATGGAACCAAAAAATTCTATGTTTGTGGAAGAATTGTGTAATGAACAATCACGAATAATGTATTTCCTTCATCATATAGACAATTATGTCCGTTAAAATTAATATTATGGATAATTTGAGAATTTTACAGATTCATGAGCAGGCCTTTAAGGTAGTTAATGATATCGCTACAGATAATAAGGATATGGAAATAGAAATAGGTGTTGCGCCTATTCTCCTAGTCAATAAAAAGGACGACACTTTTGCAATTCGTCTTAAGGTGGCATATCGCTTGAATAAAGAAATTATTTTCATTGAGTATGCAGCAATGATTGTATTTATGCTTGAAGGATTGCAACAATTTATTTCAGCCAATGTTGATTTAGCAAAATTGAAAGATGCTCCTATGATTAAGAGGGCATTAGATATTGCTGTCGGTACAGTAAGAGGGGCTATAGCAGTTCGTTGTATGAATACAAAACTTAAAGGAGGATGCTTACCTGACCTACCTTTAGATAAACTTATATCAGATCTGGAAGTTAAGAGCGTCGGATCGTAAGTTCTACATATTTAGCTTTGAGGCTCGCTTTAAAGAGCCAAACTTGTAGTTTAGTTTTTCTGATAAAGTATGCCTCATAAGAAAACTTTACTCCAAAAGTTTTTGTTCAACTTTTGGGGATCACTTCATATTTGAGTAGGTTAAGAAAAGAAGTCAGAAATGGTGCAAAAATCATCGACTCTCAACTTAGTTTGAGAGTTTTTATTTTTATTGGATGTAACTTTGCATTTTTTAGGCCAAAAATATGCTTAGATGATTTACCTATTAATAATATAATATCTGTAGTATTGTGTACTTTTGCGTTTACTTCAATAGAACTGTCGGTTAAAAGTCACCTCGGAGATGAACCGATAGTCAACCATCTCCCCTCCGGGTCTGTTTATATACATATAATTAATCACCCAAAAATCAAACAAGAATATGAGCTACACAATCGGAGATACCGTTCCCGACGTCCTCGGACTCGACCAAAACGGCAACGAAGTCAAACGCAGTGATTATCCCGGCAAAACCATCGCCCTCTACTTCTATCCCAAGGATATGACTTCGGGGTGCACGGCCCAGGCCTGTAACCTTCGCGACAACTACCATGAACTTCTCAACGCCGGCTATCAGGTTATCGGCGTTAGCGCCGACTCGGCCGCATCCCATCAGAAATTCATCGCCAAAAACGAGCTCCCCTTCCCGTTGATCTCCGATCCCGACCATAAATTGCTCGAAGCTTTTGGAGTCTGGGGCGAAAAGTCCATGTATGGCCGAAAATACATGGGTACGTTCCGCACAACCTTCATCATCGACCCCGAAGGCAAAATTACGCGCATAATCACGCCCAAACAGGTCAAAACCAAAGACCACGCCGCCCAGATCCTTGCCTAGTAAGCCACGCGACCTCTTAGCGAACTTATCAATGGTGTTGCATGAGTCTTAAAACTGAGAGGACAAGCCTTCGGGCATGGTGACTCGTTTGTTTTATCACAAACCTATAATTTATCGAACATGGGAGCACCCAGAGGATGAAGGAGCCGATGATAGCGCCGATGCACTGGAAGAGCATG
>CAYVXC010000119.1:3680-6490 GCA_964454925.1 uncultured Bacteroides sp. | reverse complement strand
GAACAAAAGCGCAAATTACGCCTTGTAATATGTCTACCCTCCCTATAAAAGTGTCTATAGACCCTTCTACGTGGGCTGGCAAGTGCAAAGATACAAAAAATATTGTAAATTTATCTGTTCCGGTTCATCCGAGCCCTAAATAGTATGTGTTCACTATAAAATTCGTCCGGAGTGAAGTTGTTGGGAAACGGCTAATCCAAAAAAGAGAGGAAATTTTGGATTATAATCCAAAAAAATTGCTTAATTTTTGGATTAGGAGCCGCGAATCCGGCGCCGGTGAACGATTGGGCTTGGCCGGGCGTTATTATTTTGCTAACTTTGTAGGGCAGACAACCCGATTGGTTTAACGAACAATACTAACACTAAAACATAAAATAATTATGAGTCAGAACGAAAACAAAGAACTTGACCGAATCAGCTATGCACTCGGTCTGAGCATGGGTAACAACTTCCGTGCTTCGGGAATCCAGCAGATCAATGTCCAGGACTTCGCCGACGGCGTGGCCGCAGTCTTCGACGGTCTCGCTCCGAAGATGAGCTATGACGAAGCTAAACAGGAAATTCAGGCATATTTCCAGGAAATGGAAAAGAAACAGCAGGAAGCCGCCGCTAAGATGGCCGAGGTCAACAAAGCAGCCGGCGATGCATTCCTGGCCGAAAACGGCAAACGTGCCGAAGTGAAAACCCTTCCCTCGGGTCTCCAGTACGAAGTTCTGACCGAAGGCGACGGCGCCGTTCCTACCGCTCAGGATCAGGTCGAAGTCCACTATACCGGTAAACTCATCGACGGAACCGTCTTTGATTCGTCGGTCGACCGTGGTGTTCCGGCTACATTTGGCGTAACCCAGGTAATCCCCGGTTGGGTCGAAGCTCTCCAACTGATGAAGGCCGGTTCGAAATGGCGTCTGTATATCCCGAGCCAGCTCGCCTATGGTCCCAACGGTGCCGGAAACGTCATCGGCCCGAACCAGACACTGATTTTTGATGTCGAACTGCTGAAAGTCGTCGGCAAATAAAGTCACGGTTGGCTATGAAAAATTTCCGGGTACTCGTCGGTGTGCTTTTCGCCGCTGTTTTCGGTGGAGTTGCAGGCGCTCAGACGCCTCAGAGCGTGGCGGTCACAGACTCGGTCAGCACAGCGGTAGGCACTGTTCTGGGCGAAAATATCGTCAGGTCGCTTGGTCAGCTTGAGCGGATGGGCGTCCCGGCCGACCGTCAGAAAGTCGCCGAAACCATTTTGGCCTATATCGCCGGAATCCCGACCGGACTTGACCCGATGGAGGCGAACTCGTTCATCGATAACTATATCGCCGAACACTCGAAGAGCATCAGCGACACGGTTTCAGTCGAGTCTCAGGAAGGATTTCTCCGAAATCTCGCGACGACCGACGGAGCCGTCCGCACCCCCTCAGGTCTCGTTTTCATCGTCGAACAGGAAGGTGAAGGCGCTTTCCCGACTCCCGATGACGTTGTGACCGTCGACTATGTCGGCCGTTTCAGCGACGGGACTGTCTTTGACCGCACGGAAGGCCGGCCCATCGACTTCCCGATCAGCGGCGTTGTCCCCGGATTTGCCGAAGGCCTTCAGATGATGAAACCCGGAGGCACCTACCGGATTGCTTTTCCCGCATCGCTCGGCTATGGTGCTCAGGGAATTCCCGGAGCCATCCCCGGTAACGCCGCCATCGATTTCACCGTCACCCTTCACAGTGTCAAACCGGCCGTAAAGTGACCTATCCGCTATTTTGAAAAATAATTCACTCTGCCCCCGCTGCCCGGCTTTGTCGGGCGACGGGGGTAATGGCTTAATCATATCGCATGTCAGAATTCATTGAAATCCATAATCTCGGCGGATTGCTCGTCGGACTGGCGACATTCCTGATTATCGGTCTGTTTCACCCGCTCGTAATCAAAGGCGAGTACTATCTCGGTCAGAAGGCCAACTGGTTCTTCGTCATCGGGGGGATCGCCGCGACCGTCGGTTCGCTCTTGACCGTCGGCATCTGGTCCATTCTGCTCGGTGTAACCGCTTTTTCGTGTTTCTGGTCAATAATCGAGATCCGCGAACAGCGTGAAAGGGTAAGAAAAGGTTGGTTCCCGAAAAATCCGCGTCGAAACGACTGAACTTTTCCGGGCTCCGGTTGTTTTTAAAGTTGTAATAAACAATCATAACTCTAAATACTACCCCCCACAACAATGAAAGAACTCAAAGGAACAAAGACAGAGGAATGTCTCAAATTAGCTTTTGCAGGTGAATCTCAGGCTGCCGTGAAATACTCGTTCTATGCCAAGAAAGCCAAAAAGGACGGCTATCAGCAGATCGGCGACATCTTCACCGAAACTTCCCACAACGAACACACCCACGCCAAACTGTGGTTCAAATATCTCCACGGCGGCGATGTTCCAGGAACTCCCGAAAATCTCGTTGATGCTGCGGCCGGCGAAGAATATGAATACGAAGACATGTACCGCGAGTTCGCCAAAATCGCCCGCGAGGAAGGCTTCACCGAAATCGCTAAGAAATTCGAGATGGTAGGCGAAATCGAACGTACCCACATGGAACGCTACCGCACTCTGCTTAAGAACATCGAAGACGGCCTCGTATTCAGCCGCGACGGTGACCGCATGTGGATGTGCCTCGAATGTGGCCATATTCATATCGGCAAATCGGCTCCCAAAATCTGCCCCGTTTGCAGCCATCCCGAAGCCTATTTCGAACTCCGTCCCGAAAACTACTAAACCATAAATACCCGCCAAACAATGCATCCCCGGCCGGTCTTGTACCCGCCGGGGATGCGTGGTTCTCGATT
>CAYVXC010000119.1:0-3580 GCA_964454925.1 uncultured Bacteroides sp. | reverse complement strand
TGTATCGAAAACCAGAAAAAAGAGCTCGGAGACCCCGGCTTCAAACATAAGGTGGTCCTGACCGTTCCCGTTCCGATCGCTCACCAGAAAGACTGGGGTAAAATTGGAACCCGTCGGCTCGATTTCGATAAACCCGACGACGCGAAGCGTGCATGTCAGTGGTATATCGACCAGGCTATCCGGCGTTTCAAAAAAGCCGGATTCAACAACCTTGAGCTGACCGGGATATATTGGGTGGCCGAAGACTCCGGCCGGACATTTGAGAGCCTTCCGAGACAGGTCGCCCAATATGTCCATCGGAAAGGCCTCCAGTTTATCTGGATTCCCTATTTCAAGGCCAAGGGCTATGACCATTGGCGAAACATCGGATTTGACATCGCCTATCATCAGCCGAATCACTTTTTCCACAAGGAACTTCCCGATTCACGCATCGACGAGGCTTGCGCGATAGCCCGCGATAACGGAATGGCAATGGAATTTGAATGTGATCTAAGGGCGCTCTACCAGAACAAGGATTCCTACTACAACCGCATGGTCGCCTACCTCGACGGATTCGAACGCAACAAAGTATTCGATCAGTCAGCTATCGCCTACTACACCGATTCTCACCTCCTTCTGGACTTCATTAAGAACCCCTGTCCCGAGAATCAAGCCATCATGGACCGCCTGGCTCGCCACATCGCCGGGCGCCGCTCCAACCGCGCCCTCCTCCCCTGACGTTAACCTCCGGTTCCATCCTCAAAGCAAAGAAGTCATATAGACCGGAAGGTATAAAATCCCGTTATCTCTACGGAGATCCTTTGTATAAAGCAGGTAGGATTGACCTATCCGGGAAGAATAACGTTCCCGAAATACGTCAAGAGATCTGTGACTTTTGTACCCCGAAGATTTAACTTCTATAGGATTGACTTTATCACCTTTTGATGTGAGAAAATCTATTTCGTAAAATTTCTTTCGGTCTTTATCGGCCGGGAAGGTATAATAAAAGAGTTTGTGTCCGGCGCTCCGCAACATTTGGGCGACTACGTTCTCATATACATATCCCAAATCAGCTGATAGCTTGTCTGAAAGAAGCTTTTGATAAAGAATATTTTCTGTCGCGTCTTTATCCCAAAATGCCAGTGTCACAAAAAGGCCGGTATCACATAAATAGATTCTAAAACTCTCCATATCGCGGTGCAAACCCATACCGATATTAGGATCCGTTGTACGATAGGCAAAATTAACGGTCATTGAATCTTCCAAGTCTTTCCAGATATTTTCAAGTTTTTCGGGACTGATGTTTTGGAGGACACTCCATGGCTGAAATTTCAGTTTTCCCGTTGCTAACTGAGTAGGAACAGATTCAAAAAGCAGAGATGCTTTCCCGGTGGAATCTATTTTTCTTAGATCATCAATGTAGAGTTCAATTATTTCCCGTTTTACTGCATCCGTAGCTACCAGATTCTTAGTGTCGAGATAAGTATCTATGGCCTGGGGCATTCCTCCTACAAGCATATAAAGCCTGAATTGTCTCATTAGCTCCCGATTAGTCTCGTCGCTTAATGCTTTACGGTCGTCAAATGCAAATTTGATGAGCTGAAAAGTAGCGTTATCCCCCATTGCCCAAAGAAATTCTTCGTAGTCAAGAGGAAACATTGTTACACGTGTTTCTTCACTTGGAATCAGGATCCCTTCTTTATTTTTTCTGATAGAGAGAAGGGAGCCGGTTTCGATATAATCGTAGCGTCCGTCCTCAACCAAATATTTTATAGCTTGTCGAGCTTTAGGATACAATTGTACCTCGTCAAAAATTATAACCGATTTGCGCTCATGTAATACGACGTGATAGAGAGCTTGAAGATTTAGAAAAAGGAAATCAAGATTATCCAGATTGTCAAAAAGATCTTTTATAGCTTGTGAGGCTTTGGCGAAATCTATGATTATAAACGTTTCATATTCATTTCGTGCAAACTCCCGGGCTATGGTGGACTTCCCGACTCGGCGCGCGCCTTTAATAAGAAGAGCCGTACTTCCGTTACGTTCGTTTTTCCACTTCAAGAGGGTGTTGTATATTTTCCGTTTAAAGATTCTTTGTTCCATATATTTGCTTAAGTGCTCAACTATCGCAAAATTAATAAATTAACAGTAATCCACCAAATTTAAAATGCGAAAAATACAGTAATCCACCAAATTTAAAATGCGAAAAATACAGTAATCCACCAAATTTAAAATGCGAAAAATGCAGTAATCCACCAAATTTCTGCTCTTTCTGAGAGTTTCACATCGCCGACCGCCGCTCAATCCCGGCCCTGAAAAAGAAATAATAACCCAAAAAATGAAAAGAGGGACGTTGCTGATATGAATCTCAACGTCCCTCTTTTCGTGTTTAACCTATGTCGGAATTAGCGGACCAGAACTTTACGGACCGAGTCGCCGCGGCGTTCGATGTAAAGACCGCCTGCAGGATTGTCAACGCGGGCACCCTGAAGATTGTAGTAGACAGGGACTTCCGAGCCGACGGTGATGTCAGCGACACCCGATTTGAAAGTGATGGTCAGAGTCTGGCCTTTGGGGTCGAAGATAAAGGTGTAGTCGCCGTCCTGAGCTTCGCCCAGCCACCAGTTAGCACCGTTACCGCCCTCTTCGATGACGGTTTCCATCGGAGTATTGAGAACGACGGTGGTGTTTTCGGCCGGTGAAAAGATCCAGTTTGTCTGGGCGCCGGTGTTGGCATCCATCTGCTTGATACCGAAGTTGCCGGTGTAACAGCCGGTTGTCAGAACCCATGTCCCGTCTTCGTTTTCGGACATGTCGAAAGTGGTCCAGTCTTCACCTTCGGCAAAGATGCTGCCGTGGATGCCATACTTGTATTCGGCCTCGACCTCTTGGCCGGTGATGAGAAGAACCTTGGTCTCGGGGTTGAAGACGATGTGAGGTTTCTCGATGTTTCCGTCCATGGCGATGTTGCCTGTCGAACCGCCGACTGCCACGGTGTAGGGCTGGCCGATGACGAGTTTCGAACCGTTGGAACCGAAGTTCTTTTCAGCGTCGTTCCACGTTCCGTCATTGAGTTTGAAACCGGTGGTCAGGGTTCCTGCATAGTCGAGGACGTATGTCCCGTCCTCGGCAGCCTTGAATTTGCACGATTCGTCAGCGAGGGTCCAGTTGTTGAAACCTCCGATGAGATAATAGTTCTGGGCATTGACAGCCAGGACAGCCACGAGGGCGAAAAGAAGAGTGTACAGTTTTTTCATAAAAAACGATGGTTTTAAAAGTGATTATAAGGTTGATAGGTTGGTCTTGAACTGATCCATTGCCGGGACGGCAGCCGTTCATCCGGTTCACTGAATCTGAATGAGGGCTGCCGTCGGGGAAATGGTTGGCAGAAAATGTCTGATTATTCAGAGCATTTTGCGTTGAGATATTCGCGGTTGAGACGGGCGATGTTGCTCAGCGAGATGTTTTTCGGACATTCGGCGGCGCATGCACCGGTGTTGGTGCAGTTTCCGAAGCCGAGTTCGTCCATCTTCGCTACCATGGCGCGGGCACGGCGTTTGCGTTCGACCTGACCCTGGGGCAGAAGGGCGAACTGGCTGAC
>CAYVXC010000118.1:5294-6528 GCA_964454925.1 uncultured Bacteroides sp. | reverse complement strand
GGGTAGTGAACTAACGCGGTCGGACGAATGTTTGAAGTGTATTATTTTTCCACTCATACATTTAAAATCATCCGGTTATGTTT
Organism: uncultured Bacteroides sp.; assembly: GCA_964454925.1. Classification (GTDB taxonomy): domain Bacteria; phylum Bacteroidota; class Bacteroidia; order Bacteroidales; family Muribaculaceae; genus CAG-873. The sequence continues at coordinate 6,445 of CAYVXC010000118.1, read as the reverse complement.
GCTGATATTTTATATCTTTTGGGCGGAATCGCTCTGTTAATCTTAGGCGGCAATTATCTGACTGACGGTGCAGTTGCCGTCGCGAAAAAATTTAATGTGTCAAGCCTGATGATCGGTCTGACGGTCGTGGCGCTCGGAAGTTCGATGCCCGATATCGCCGTGTGCGTCGAATCGGCTCTGGAGAACAAGACGGCTATCGCGGTCGGCAATATCGTCGGGGCTAACATCTTTGACCTTCTGCTGGTTGTCGGAATCATGGGTTTGTTCAGACCTTGGAAAATCGGGAACTTCATGCTGAAACGGGATCTCCCGATTCTGGCCGTCGCGATGATCTCGCTCTGGTTTGTCGCGGACACCGTGATTTTTGATGGGACGACTGAAAACATCGTCAGTCGTTCGTCGGGCCTGATGTTAATAGTAATCTTTGGCTTCTACATGTGGCTGACTATACAGGGCGTTAAAAGCGAAGAGACAGTCCCGGAACAAAGCGTAACGGCTTCGCACGTCGACAAGGCTGAAAAGAAATCATCAAACGGACCGACACAAAAGCCGTGGCTTTCGTGGGTCATGATCGTGGGTGGCCTTGGCGCACTGGTACTCGGTGGCAGCTGGGTGGTCGACGGCGCAAGCGGACTTGCCCTGAAGGCCGGAATGAGCCAGGGACTGGTTGCCCTGACAGTCGTGGCAATCGGAAACTCGTTGCCCGATCTGGTTACTTCGCTGACAGCCGCTTTTAAAGGACAGTCGTCACTGGCATTCGGTAATATTGTCGGCGCATGTATCATCGACGCGCTGCTCGCGGTCGGTCTTAGCGCCTCGATTACGCCCCTTGAAGCCGGAACGGTCGGATTCTTCGACTTCATTACTTTGGTGGGCGCAGCTCTGCTCGTTCTCGTTCTGCCTTTCCTTTCGCGTTCACGCAACATGAGCCGTTGGGGCGGCGCGCTTTTGACGGCACTTTATATCGCCTATATGGTAATTATTATTGTGAGAGGGTGATTTAATTGGCTCAATAAGGCTGTTTTTGTAATTTTGCAGCGATTATCGCTCTCACGCTAAACAATAATGAATTATCTCGAAATTCTCGGAACGGCGATCGGAATAGTTTATCTATATCTGGAATATCGCGCCAGTGCATGGCTTTGGGCAGC
>CAYVXC010000118.1:0-5194 GCA_964454925.1 uncultured Bacteroides sp. | reverse complement strand
GTCGATGCCGGGAGCTTTCCGGTTAATCCCATAGCCCTTATGTGGCTTGAAAAGTGCGACCGTATAGTATGCTGTGACGGAGCTGCAAACCGTTATCTATCAGAAGACCGACCGGTTTGGCGTATCGTGGGCGACTGTGATTCGATGTCCTCCGAAGTGAAAGAGAAATTCGGACCAATCATAAGACGTTTTCCCGATCAGGAGACCAATGACCAGACAAAATCGGTCAAATATCTTGCTTCAAAGGGAATGAGACGCATCGCCATTCTCGGAGCGACAGGCCTACGCGAGGATCATACCCTCGGAAATATCAGCCTTCTCGTCGAATATCTCCGACACGGAATCGAAGCCAGAGCCTACACTGATTTCGGCGTATTTATCGCGGTAAAGAATGACAAGGTATTTTATTGCCCGACCGGCTCAAAGGTGTCGATTTTCAATTTCGGAGCGACCGAAATGCGCGCCGAAGGACTTAAATATCCTATCCGTGATTTCCAAAGCTGGTGGGAGGGAACTTTGAATGAAACGACAGCCGGGAGCTTCACAATCCATGCCGACGGCTACTATCTGGTTTTTCTGAATTACCCGGAATAGGCGCGGTGAGTTTGGTCGTGTCAGATTTTATTCGTAATTTCACCATGTTTTTAATCGTCTGAGATTAACAGACGTTCTTTAATCTTGAAATAAGTTATGATTAAGAAGATATATCTCGCAGGCGGTTGTTTCTGGGGTACGGAACATCTGTTTTCGCTTGTCGAAGGCGTGGTCGGAACAGAAACCGGCTATGCGAACAGTTTGGTCAAGAATCCGACTTATAAAATGGTATGTACGGGTGAAACCGGAGCCGCAGAAACCGTCGAAGTTGAATATGACGACACAAAGATTGGTCTGACAGATATTCTAATGATATTTTTCAAAAGTATCGACCCTCTCTCGGTCAATCGTCAGGGTAACGACACAGGCACTCAATACCGCACCGGAATATATTATACCGATCAAGCGGAAGTCCCGGCAATCGAGGCTGTCGTCGCAACCGTTCAACGGCGCTATTCATCACCGCTTGCGGTCGAAGTCGGACCACTCGTAAATTTCTATCCCGCGGAAGATTACCACCAGGATTACCTCTATAAGAATCCGGGTGGTTATTGTCACATCAATCCTGACCTTTTTCGCGAAGTAAAGAATTATCGCTCACACAGTCACCGGCTCGAAGAACTTCGAAACCGTCTGACACCGCTTCAGTGGGAGGTGACACAGAACGGAGCGACGGAACGACCGTTTGACAACGAATATGACGACGAGTTCAGACCCGGCATTTATGTCGATATCACCGATGGAACGCCTCTTTTCATATCGACAAAGAAATATAATTCAGGTTGCGGCTGGCCGGCATTTTCGCGACCCATCGATCAGTCGCTGATTTCGGAACACCTCGACACTTCGTTCGGACGTATCAGGACCGAGGTCAGATCGGCTCACAGCGGAGCCCATCTCGGTCATGTTTTTCCGGATGGTCCGGTTGACGACGGCGGGATGCGCTATTGTATCAACTCGGCTGCCCTGAAATTTATACCCAAAGAAGACATGGCCAAAGAAGGCTATGAGGCTTACCTTCCTCTTTTGGACAACCAATGAGCACAATCGACCCGGATACTCTTATAATTGAGCCGTATTGCAGCGATATGGCCGAAACGTGGGACAGCATAGTCGACTCGTCGCGCAACGGGACTTTTATGCTCAAACGCGGTTATATGGATTACCATTCCCATCGTTTCAAAGACGTATCGTTGCTTATCCGCAATCATAAAAGCAAAATCATCGCACTGATGGCCGCTGCAGTCCCTCGCGGAGGCGATCAGACGGTTGTCACCGCACACGCCGGTCTCACCTACGGAGGGCTGATAGTCCCGCGCGAAACGACTTCTCTTGAAACAGGAGCGGCAATCGAGGCCCTCATCAGATATTACCGCAATCAAGCCTACTCAAAATTAGTCTACAAACCTATTCCACATATCTATCACCGTTGGCCTGCCGAAGATGACATCTATTTTTTGGTGCGTCACGGTGCACGCGTTGAAGAGTGTCTGTTATCGTCTACAATCTCGTATCCCGATCCCCCCTCTCAAAATAACAACACCAGGCGGAATGTCAGGAAAGCGGATGCAAACGGATTGACCTATCACACGGCCGACAGTCAGCACGAAGTGGAAGAATTCTATAACCTTTTGTCGAAAACGCTGAATGACAGACACAACACCAATCCGGTACACACATTTGACGAGTTGAAGTTGCTTATCGGCCGTTTCCCGGAGAATATAAAGATCTGGGTCGCAGTCAAACCTGAAGGCCGGATTGTAGCAGGAACGGTGATGTACTTTACCCCAACCGTGGCCCATGCCCAATATATAGCCGCATCCTCCGACGGATTTAATACCGGGGCACTTTCCGGTTTGTTCAATCATCTGATTGATCTGTATGCCTCCAATCACAGATTCTTCGATTTCGGAATTTCCACCGAAGACCACGGCCTATATCTCAATGACGGCCTTGTAAGGCAGAAAAACGGCTTCGGCGCTCGTGGGACAGTTACACTGGCCCTCACTCTCGACTTGTGATGGGCCGGAACAATATTCCCCGCGTACATGTTATATTAGAGCAAAGACTCTTATTATGACATCGCTACACTCATGAACAGCAAGCTTAAAGGAAACATTGAGATGTTTAGCTCGAAAGTTTTTTCGGGCCTGAATGAAAACGCACTGAAATTTTTGCTACCCACGTGGATGAACGCTCTATCGGGCGTCACACTTCGACTCGGATTCGGATCGGTATTCTTCTGGATATGGGGTGCATTCAATCGCAATAAATTCCCCAAAGCATCTGTTCGCGACGTAATAACACTGTTCTTTGTAGGTGTGATTTTTGTTTTTGGATACATGTGGACGCTGCTTGAGGGACTGTCGTACACAACACCTATCTCTTCATCAATTTTTATAAGCCTACAACCTGTCTGGGTCTACATCATCTGCCTTGTAATCGGTACTGAGAGACTTTCAAAAGGAAAAATCAGTGGAATAATCATTGGCTTCGCCGGTGCGCTTCTGTGTATTCTCACTCAAAAGTCAGGAGGGGTTGCTTCCGACCCGTTGAAAGGAAATATCTTCTGTCTTGCTTCGTCGGTTTTGTTCGCTGCCTACCTGGTCATAGAGAAACGCTATCTTAAACGTCTCGGGAGCGCGATGGTTTCAAAATGGACCTTCTTCGGCGGAGCAATACCTGCTCTGATTGTGGCACTCACCTCCGGTTGGGATGCGAAAGTTCTCGAACAAAGCTTGTTCTCGGCACCGATGCTTGTTCTTCTGTTCGTTCTTATCTTCCCGACCTCTATCAGCTATCTCCTTCAGGACTTTGCTTTGAAAGTCCTTCCGGCGACGGTTGTAGCGCTCTATGGCGACCTCATACTGATCGTTGCGGCAATAACGAGTTACGCACTCGGACAAGACATCTTTTCTTGGTGGCAGATACTTGCAATCGTGCTTATGCTCGGTTCGGTATATCTCGTTGAAGTCGCGGAACAAAAGACTCATGCGACCGATAAACCGGCAGTCAACAAAAAATCCTGAAACATTCTACTCTCCTTTACACTTGCCGACAGGAGGCTCCGTGAGTGTGATTCTCACGACCATCGTGCGGTCAAGGCTGCGCGTCACGGCTTCTTCAAAATGGTCCATGTGTCTTGGCAGAAACCGTTCGCACAGAAGTCTTAACGCTTCGATTTTTTCCTCTCGGTTTTCTACGATTTCAGCGTACCCTAAGGCTATCGCTGAATGATAGTGCTCCGTAAAATTGTTTTTATCTTCCTCAAACCTCGGAGAACACTTGCTCACCGCCGAGAGATTGACCCGATTATTAAATCTAAGACAATCGATTTTTTCGCCTTCGTCGGCACAATGAAAATAGTAAGTCACTTCGTCTTTTCTTACTAATGAGAGCGGTAATCCATAAGGAGTGCCATCGGGACGAATCATGCTGACGGTCACGTAAGGAGCTTTGTCTAAAACGTCTTGTGCCCAGACAGTGTCTTTCTGCCTCGACACTTTTCTCATCGGTTTCATAGGCTTTTATAGTATTCAAATGCTATTTCGGATATATCGGCAATCAGTTTTTCGGTATCTTTCATGTCATAACGGGAATCAGCGATGAAAACTGCTATTGAATACCGATGGCCATCAGCGAGATTAACGTAACCGGCATCATTGATCGCCGTTATCCGTCCTTTTTTGTCCATATCTCCCGTCCCGGTTTTGTGACCGATCACGCAGTTCCCGAACTTGCTCACCGGGCTGACCAGTCGGTTACGCCCTGTTTCACAATTCTCCATCTGTCCGGCAATAAATCGATGTTCAGCCGAACTGTTTCTAAGAACGGAATTAAAGAAATCCATCAGGCGCGCCATTTCCTCCGGAGTGGATGAATTAAGACGGCACAAGCCGGTATCTTTATGCATCTCGTCCTCTGTCGATCTCACATTAATATTGGCATATCCTAACTCCTTCAGCATTTCATCAACCTTTGTGGGACCGCCCGCAATGCGGAACAAAACGTCACAGGCGTTATTATCACTCTGCTGAAGCGAATATGAAAGAAGGTCGGCAAGAGACATTACTGTCCCGGCCGTACCAAAACGGTCACGCATCGGGCTCCATGTATCCGGATGCATGTCAGACGGAAGTATTTGACACGAGTCTTCGAGTGTCATATTGTTATGACGAATAAATTCAGCAATATATAACGCCTGTGGAAACTTATATACGCTTGCCATCGGGAACGGGCGATCTGCATTGATTCGGACCGTGTCTTGGCCGTCGTATATGACGCAGAGACCAATGTCGGCGGACTTGTTTTCCACGAAAGACTGAAGTTTAGCCGCTACTTTCTTTCCGGCTTCCGAGGCCGCCAACGAAAAAATATTACAAAAGAGAGCTATGAATAACAATGAAAAATAATATTTCATAAAATCTGGAAGTGATGCGTTCGATTCACCGACAAATTTAGCAAATAATGCCGTCACCGCAAAAAAATTAATTCTCTCTCCTTACTAATAATCTGAGTAATAGGAGCATTAAAATTTCGTTGCCCAAAAATTTGCATAGATAAAAAAAACTACGTACCTTTGCATCGCTTTTCGAAGGAA
>CAYVXC010000117.1:0-6554 GCA_964454925.1 uncultured Bacteroides sp. | reverse complement strand
GTTCTGTTCCATCGGCAAGGGTAACTTTATAGATTTTCTCATCCATTTTGATTTTCATCCTTTCATAATTTTTATGACGGTTCTCTACGGGGTACAAGACCCCGAGATTCACCTAACCAACGGCGATAACCGGACGAACTCCAAAAGTGTTGGAAGCGGTGGAGTAGTTCGTATAGCCATAGCCGTACACAAGAGCGAAAAGAGCCGCAGAAACGACATCTCTCAACCACTGGTTTTCTCTTTCCGGATTGATGAACTCGGGGCATACCATCATTAACGCAAGCTGAGTCTTGCTGATTGTGTATATAGCAGGAACATTCGTACCGTCTGACACCGGCGAGAAATGCAGATGACCATACATCATACACTCATTCGGAAGCTCTACTTTAGAATCATACCAGGCTCCCGCACTCGGTCTACCGTTGCTAACAGCATTAGCAAGGTATTCTCTATGCGTAAGTACCGCATTTCCGAAAGCTGCTGTAACAATCGTTTTCGCCTGATTAAGATTTGACGTATACATCGCCGAACCAACATAGGCCCCCGTTGTCACATTCGTAGCATTCATCTGCGCAGTATAAAGACACTTATCCGGCATAATCACCAGATGATGACTTTCAAAAGCAGTATCACCACAATGCAGCCAATAGTCAAAATCTACAATCCGCCAGATTCTTCCCTCGATTTCCCAATAATCGCCGAGCCAGAGGTCATCGAAAGTTCCGTTACGAATTGCAGTTTTCTGTTCCTCCGTCAAAGCATTTCCCAGATTCTTTCCTCTAAAAATCATTCTGTGAAGTTTTGCCGATGTCAGATGAAGCATTTCCGTAATGGCATCTCCGACAAAAATCTGCTTAGTTCCATTATCCCCGTCTATCAACAGGACATTGTCATCCGTCAGCTTTTTAACCTCAGGATAGTCTGTAATTTTCATATCGTTAATTCTCCTTTCAATTAAATCCGTGAATAGTGTAACGACGGTTTATGACTCGAAGTCATCTTCAACGTCAAGCCCTCTCCAATAATAGACACACCGGACGCTTCGCGTATTGTGGTCAGACTTCCCGTCGCTGTGTGGTAAATATAAAACCCGCAACATCCCGACTCTGACGAATCTTCCAAAAGAATCTGATAAACCCCGTCTGCCGGAAGAACAATCGGGACATCCTTCTGATAGCCGCCGGTCATGCCAATATCCCCTACGATTTCATAGGCATAACCATCGAAGCACACTGAATATAATCGTCCCCCACAAAGAGCCAGCCCAGGAACCGGGGAACCTCTGTACAGAAGCGGATAAGCTCCGGTGTTGCTCACATTCAAAGTTGGATTCTCCGCAATCTTGCCAAAATCAAGGACACCGATGATTGCGTGCCCACTCGAATCGAGAATCGTATCTCCGTTTGAGTCTTCCAGTTCTTCTTCGTTTCCAATGGGTTCTTCATCTGCAGAAAACTTTATCCGAATGGTAGCTCCTTCAACCAAAGAAAAACCGATACTGGTTACAGCTTTTTCTGCCGTTCCGGTATCGGTGTCGCAAATTCCATGCGCCTGCATCAAGAGCAATAAGTTTGCAGCTTCATCGCCGCTGAGAATTGTCTGCAAACCAGCAAACCAAGTAGCAAACATAGCAGCATTTTCGCCCATCCAGTTTGAAAAGTCCTCTGACCCGTTGGTAGTGATGTTGGAATACCACTGTTTCCATTGAGACTCCCACTGAGCAATCACGTTGTCAATATTCACTACTTCAAGGATTCCTGTAATATACGGACAACTGCTTGTGCCAACCATATTTGTAATGTCAGCCTGAGTAATCTCCATGGAACCAGCTTTGCGGAAAATGTAAGCCAATGGGTACTGATTTACATCGGTCGTATGTAGCAGCGTAGGGAATTGTGGTGAACTTGACGCACTTCCCTTCACAATTTTGATACTGCCCGCCCGAACAGAATCCGAATGATCTATTTCGATAACTACTGCATCATAACGGTCCAGAAGAATCTCAGATACATCGTCAGTAAGAATCAGAATCGCATCATTCAAAAGCCATGTGCTGTTGAACCATGCTCGTCCAATCCCAACAGAAATATTATCGCCTTCATCGGCCTGCACAGCAAAAGCCGTACCAATATTTGCAAAAACACCATCGTTTATGATGCCGTCAAAGATAGCGGACATCTGCTCTGCATTGTATCGGCGATCGTGATTGAACGAATTGAAAAATCCACTTGTAACACTCATTTACTCTTATTCTCCTCCTTCCTCGGTTATTGTTTTAAAAGTCGGGTAAACCGAACTCCCTTCCTCATTTTCTGACATGACTATCTCCAAAATGCGAGCTTTTGTTTCATGTCCGTATTCATTAGCGATTTGAACGATATCGCCATTGAAAAAATCTTCTCCGTAGCGGAACATAATGGTTGTTTCCACTTGCCCCTCGAAAGATGTTACATCCGTATTCTCGGCCAGCTTTTCACTTCCACGTTGTTGTAACTGTGAAATATATTCGGCATTCGACAAGGTTACGCCGTCTCCAATATCAGAAGAAATATCTCTGGCATCGGTGAACAGCTCCCTCCGATTTAATCCGCTGCCTCCTCCAACAGTTGTATACCGCCTGGCAGCGCCTTCACCTTCACCTCCGACAAGCGTGACAGTTTTTAAAGATGACTTAGACTCCATATAGTTACTGTTAATAATGTTCTCAAAGTTTGGTGAGAACACCACATAAGGATTTTCTGACTGGTCATAAGACCGATCTGTTCCTGCATAGAGTTTGAATACGAACTGTTTCTGATCATTCAATGTTATCTTGAATCCGATGTTTCTCTCGCTGCACAGTTTACTTATCACATCATATAAGTTATCGCCTGTGTATTGAGCATCAATCTTGAGACTGGTAATTGCCGGGTCTGTTGATGCTTCAAAAATAAAGTTATCGATTCGTCGATTGCTGTCAGAAGGAGAAATAATAGCCTCCATAAGAAGAGTTTTTATTCCATTTTGAAGATTGCCCGTAATAGTCTTTTGCCCCCAGACAATTCTTCTATTGAGGATGGACTCCAGAGACCTTCCCGTCACTGTGACGTGGTTTCCGTTCTCCGCATCAGAGGTAATCTGTATCTTTTCGATAATCATGACATGCTCGGAATCCCGGTTCATCACATAATAGTCTTGTCTGATGAAATCAAGAACCGTACTGGTCATCATCGTGTATAGTTCAAAGTCTCCATACTCGTAATGGCGATCTGTCCAGATAAATGATTCATAAGTGTCGATGATGGAGATAGCATCCAGGTCTGTATTTAAAACAGTTAAATCCATACACTATACCCCCTCATAGACAATACGATTCTCAATCTTAAACTGGAGATTACTGCCCCCGGACTGCGCCGTGTAAGCAAAAATGTTATCTCCTTTCGCCAACTGAAACCAGTCCGCGTTTTTCTCAAGGCAGTTCAGAATGTTTACAGACTTTCCTCCTCGAATCAATGTGATTGACTTATTTCCTTTCACGGTACATATGACAATGTCATCACCCGCTACAATGCCGGAACCGGTGTATGCTTCCAGCTTGTCTGTATCAATCCGCATAATTTCACGAGTTCCGGTGTTGTAAATTGTGATGTTACTCGCTTTTCCGACCGCATGAATGGTAATTGTAACGCCAATCTCTGCATCTCCGTTGTAAACCACAACCTTTTCTGTCTGATTTTGGATTGCGCCCATTTCCAGAAGGCATTCTTCAAGAGATTCGTTACTGAATGGAAACTCAAACATCGGTTCAACACCAAAAAAGATTGTAGTGTTCTTACCATCTTCTCCTGCGGAATAAAAAAAAGGATTCGGACACACAATAGAGATATCCGAACCCTCTTCCTTACTAAAAATATCCGGCTCATTTGTTTCTACATACCCGTCAATTTCAGCCAGACGATTATCGGTTTCAACGAGCAAGGTCAGCTTCTTTTTAATAGGAAAATACTTGTAAGAAAGCTGCCGCATATCCTCAATGGTCTCTTTGAACATGAATTTCAAAGAAATCACAATGTTCCGGCTCGGGAGCCTGGAAGAATTAAACAACCCACCGTTATTTGTAGCAACTTCGGTCATGTTGATGTTTGCTTTTCCTGCTCCCAAACCAGTCACAGAAGTAACGATAAAGCCGGATTCCTCCGGCCTCGCTAATTCAAGTTTTATACTATCGCCAAGATAGTTCGTCACAGTGATTGACTTAATCATGCTTTCACCATCCTTTCAAATGCCGAGAACTGATTGTTCGTCTGCCGATAAATTTCAACTCTCGACAATGATTTAGGCGAGTAGTTATTTTGTGTAAAGCTAAATGTACTTCCAGCCTTAACCGGATCTCCCCCATTTTGAATGTCAACGTAACGTCCCTCATTCATGCGAGAGCTGATTGTCAAAGCTTGTGTCCGGCTAAGTATAGCACTCAATTTACTGGTTCCGGTTTCTACATTCGACAGGTCAAGAACGGGACGGATCGTCGGCTGAGCATCAATTCCATTTTCGATGAAATCTTTCACCTTAGAAATCGCATTACTCAAACCATTCTTAGCAGCGTTCGCCATATCAGAACTGGTTTTGTAAGCCTTATCTTCATAGTCGCCAATAGCGTTGACAAATGCCACGCCGAAGTAATCACCAATCTGATAACCCACCTTAGAAGGTGAATGCTCATCCAATTCTTTCTTAGCAGCTTTAGCCGCAGCCGCAGCCATCGCTTTCGATTTAGCTTCAGCTTTATAGGTGTTTTCATCGATACCCTTAGCAAATCCTTCAACCAGATAATTACCGGCTGAGTAGAAATCGCTGTATTTATCCCGAATCGAAGTAACACAAGCACTCAGAACAGTAACAAACGAATTTTTCAGTTCTGCTTCTTTACTCCGAACACCAGCGATAAGCCGAATCATAGTTGTAGAGCCAACTGTCTGGAACTCTGCATACTTATTCTTTATTGCAGTCAGGCATCCACTGATAATATTTGTAAATGTAGTCCTCGCTGAACTATCTTGTGTTTTCACACCAGCGATAAATTTTACCATCAATGTTGAGCCTGCTGTCTGAAACTCGGCTTGCTTTCCGTTAATAGCTGTCAGAACCGCTTGTACCAGATTTGTGAACGTTGATGTCATATTACCCTGTTGAGCATTTGCCGCACTGGTGAATGCTGTCAGCATATGGGTAGCCGCTGCCGATACTTGGGAATCAGCATTGTTAAATGCATTGATAAATCCTGTAATTCCCGCCTGCCCCAAAGAAGTTAATGCGGTACTGAAGCCCGACATTCCACTTGTATCGAGACCGACCATACCTTTCGCCATATCCACCAGTCTGTTTGTCTGAGTAATGACGCCAGATAATACCCCAGTATCAACACCACTAATGTAAGCATAGTAGGATGAGAAATAAGAACCGAACGAACTCATATCCTTACCGAAATCGGCAAGACTCATATCTTTTGAGAACCACCCTCCTTCTTTCGGCAGACTATTTTGTAACTCAACGATGGAAGTCGCCGCATTAGTCGTTGCTGTGACGATACCGGCATCGACATTCTTCATATAATCCGAATATTGTGCGAAATTATTTCCAAACAATATCAGACTCTCTCCAAATGCACCAATATCATTACTGCCTGTGAACCAGCTTACGACTCCTCCTGTATTAGGAAGTGTATTTGCCAATTCCACCAATGCCTTACCTGCTGTTGCCGAATTTGTGATAGCTTCTACGTCTATTCCAGATATAGAATCGGAATAAGTTTTCATTGCCTCGCCAAAAGGTACGAGCTGCTCACCGAACGCATCAATGTCATTACCGCCTGTGAACCAGCTTACGACTCCTCCTGTGTTTGGAACGGTATTGGCTAACTCAATTAGTGCCTTACCAGCCGTAGCTGAGTTTGTAACTGCGTCAGCATTGATGCCTGTAACTGCCAATGAATACTCTTTCATCGCCTCACCGAAAGGTATAATACCCTCAGCAAAAGACGCCAAATCATTTTCACCTGTAAACCAATTAACGATTCCGCCTGTGGTCGGGAGGGTCTTTGCCAGTTCGATTAGTGCCGCACCAGCCGTAGCTGAATTAACGACAGCATCAGCGTTGATACCAGTAACCGCCAAAGAGTATTCTTTCATTGCCTCGCCGAAAGGTGTTATACCCCTGGCGAATGAGTCCAGATCGTTATCTCCCGTAAACCAGCTAATCACCCCTCCAGTCTTCGGAAGATTTGCTTCCAGCGTAGCAAGTGCCTGTGCTGCTGTTGCCGAAGCTGTGACAGCTTCTGGATTGATTCCGTTAATAGCATTGCTGTAAGACAACATTGCTTCTCCGAATGGGATTAACCGCTCTGCGAATTCGCCCAAATCGGTATCTCCGGTAATCCACCCCGATATGCCGCCAACATCCGGAAGATTTGCTTCCAGTTCTGATAAAGATTGTGCCGCTGTAGCTGAAGCTGTTATAGCCCCCGGATTGATTCCGCTCACGGCGTCTGAATATAATTTCATTGACTCGCCGAATGG
>CAYVXC010000116.1:0-6557 GCA_964454925.1 uncultured Bacteroides sp. | reverse complement strand
GACATGGGGTATGACTACAACGATTTCATGATGGAGGTGCGCAAGACTCTTGCCACATCAGATAGAAATTGTCTTCCGAGACATAATACATCTGACCTTCCTTGTCAGGGAGCTGACCGGTTCCGTAGCCCGATGCCTCGTTGACGACGTAGGGGGGCTGGACTTCGAGATAGCCCGCTTCGCCGGCGCTGTCGAGGAAGAATTGGATAAGGGCGCGCTGGAGACGGGCTCCTTTGCCGAGATAGACGGGGAATCCGGCACCGGTAATCTTTACGCCCAGGTCAAAGTCGATGAGGTTGTATTTTTTAGCGAGATCCCAGTGGGGAAGGGCATCCTCGGGGAGGTCGGGCATTTTACCGCCTGTTTTTTCCACAACGTTGTCCTCGGCAGTCTTGCCTTCGGGCACACCGGCGTAGGGCACATTAGGAACGGTGAGAAGAATATTGCGGATTTCGGTTTCGGTGCGTTCGAGTTCGTCGGCCTGGGCCTTTTGTTCGTCCTTGAGGGCGGCAACCACGGCTTTCAGTTTTTCGGCTTCTTCTTTTTCACCGTTTTTCATTTTGGCACCGATTTGGGCCGCGTGGTTCTTGAGTTCGCTGGCGCGGCGGTCGGTCAGAAGCTGGAGCTCACGACGACGGTTGTCGAGAGCGATGACATCGTTGATAGCCTGGGTTCCGTCGAAACCTTTGACGGCGAGGCGTTTGATGATAGCTTCGGGATTTTCTTTGATTTGCTGGAGTGTAAGCATAATCTGATTATGGTTGGTTTAAATATTTGTTTTCGTGTTGAAGGATTCTCATCCGACAAGGAGAGCGCGTACTCGGGTCGAGATTTCGCGTCCGTCGGCACGTCCGGCGAGGGCTTTGGTCGCTACGCCCATGACTTTGCCCATATCGGCGGGTGAGGAAGCTCCGACTTCGGCGATGATGCGGCGAAGTTCTGCGTCGAGTTCTTCGGGAGAAAGAGCTTTGGGAAGGTACTCTTCGATAACATTCATCTCGGCCAGTTCGTTTTCGGCCAGTTCGGGACGGTTGTTGTCCTGATATATTTTCGCGCTTTCGCGACGCTGTTTGGCGAGTTTGACAAGAATTTTCATCGCCTGGTCATCGCTGAGTTCTCCTCCGGCGCCGGGAGCTGTCTTGGCTTCGATGAATTCTTTCTTGATTCCGCGGAGTGCTTCGAGGCGGACTTTGTCGCGTGCTTTCATCGCGGTTTTGATGTCTTCGCTGATTTGATCGAACAGATTCATAAAGATATGTTTATATGGTTATTTTTGTAGTTGGACGGTTGGGTCATGGCCGACCCCATCAGGGTCGGGTAGTCAAGTTCTCCGAATGACATAACAATAAAGAAGCCGCGGTCGTTCGGAACGAAGTATAAATATGTATTGCCTTTCCCTTGAAAAGCGTGGGATCTGTCGGCCAAGCCGATGAATCCCTTTTGCATGATGAGACTCTCGGCCGCTTTCATCATCGGCCGCTCCAGACCGTTTTCGACCGTGACGGGCATAGTGATTGTTCTCACCCGGGAGGCATTGTCGCGCCGCGGCAACCTGAACCACGACATAAATCCCGATTCATCCGACATGGAGTAGGGTGGAGCGGTGAAGGTGAAATAGAGCGATCCTAATCCCTTTCCTCGTGGAATCGAGATCACCGGCTGGTCAAGATAACTGAAACTGACTGCAACTCTCAGAGGATTCAGCCCTGACTTCTCGACTATCAGCCATCCGGGAGTGGACGCAGAATAGAATGTGCTGTCGATTTCCCATCCCGACGATGTTATGCCGCTGATTATGGAGGAGGCTTCGGCGGGATTGATGTGGTCGGTCGTCACCGATTTGAAACGTCCGCCCGTCCTGACAGGTCTTACGAGAAAGTCACCGACAGAACGGCCGTTGGCGCGGCTGAACACGCGGGAGTAGCCGTTGTTGAGAGTCACCAGTTCAAGCGACGGCCAGAAATCTGGTGTAACACTGACCGGGAACGGCACAGAGTCGGGGACCTTAAAAAGTTCTTCGCCGGTCGTAGTTAGACGCCCGGTCAGGGGAAGGTCAGGAGTGGTCACTGCGACCGTTTCGCTCCCCGGACCATTGAGCGACACCGATCTTATCCGATCGGAAAGCAGGCGGCTGACAACTCCGTTGGTTCCGACGACCATCACTCCGCGTCCGGGACGCGTTCCGTAGGCTACGCCCATCCGGAAGTCTGTCAGCGAACTGAACGGAACGCTATTTAGCGGGATGCCGCCGGGCTGAAGAGGCGAATAGATATTCCGGTTTCCTTTCGGGCCCATAACGAATAGACCGTGATGAAGGTCGGAAACATCGTCGTCGAAGTCGACTCCGGCGGGAAAAACATTTCCGAGAGAGTCGATGAACCCGTCGAAAGTTTCGCCGGAGGGTGTTTTCACCGTGACCGGCATACCTTCGGGGACGGCGGAAATATATTGCCCGCTTTCGTTTGCAACCGGCGCTGAGACCACCGGCGCTTCTGAGCGGGGAACACGTGTACAGGCGAGACATACCAGTATGATGGCTAACAGCCCGGGGTTCAGTTCGGTATGTCGCTGTAAACTCATGTGTTCGAAGTCAATTGTCAGTTAGTCTGCCGGCGTCGGTCGAGGGCAATACATACGAATGTGAAAATTCCGAGGAGAATGAGCAAAAGTGTCTGACAGCCCATTACGAGGTTGGCGAAAGCCGTTGCCGGGACCTGAGCGAGATGGTACATTCCCAGGGCCACGATCACCGACCACTGCCACGGACCGATACCGCCGTTTGAGGGGACGCCCATGGATATGCTCGAAAGAACGAATGTCACGAGAACGGCGAGCACTCCATATTCGGCTACCACGGCCGACGTGAAGCTAAAGGCGAAGAACGCCACATAAAGTTGAAGGAAGTAACAGCCCCAGATACACACGGTCAGAAGCAACCAGCGTCCTTTGCCCGGCATGGTGGCGATGACGGCGAAACCTTCCCAGAGACCTTTGAAAAAGCTCTGGACTTTAGCGATGAACCGGTTCTTCGACGGCCGGCGGAAGAACCACCATGCGGCCACGATCAGGACGATCACTCCGCCCCAAAGCCACGGAGAGGTGGCGAGTCCGATGATAGAATCTATAGTGGCCGAGTTTCCCGCAAAGTAGTCTGTGAGCTGCCCCGACGCGAGGAAAAATGTTACCGCTGTAAGGGTCAGTACAGTGATAGTGTCGGCGAGGCGGTCGGCTACCATCGAGCCGAAAACGGTTGCGAACGGCGCATCCTGGCGTTTGGAGATGTAGCCCGTTCGCCAGATTTCGCCTAAGCGGGGAAGGACGAGGTTGACGGCGTAGGTCCCGAAGATAGACAGAACGAGCGGAAACAACGGGGCCTTTATGCCGAGGGCCGAGAGCTGGATTCTCCAGCGCATAGCTCTGAAAATGTGGCTGAAGATGGAAATTACGAGTGCAAGCCCGATCCATCGGAAGTCACACTGGTCGCGGATGATGTCCATCATCTCGCGAAAATCCACGCCGTTAAAGAGAAGTTTGCACAGAAGGACCGTGACAAGCAGCGGCACGAGATATTTCAGACCATATCCGATCCACCGTTTCAGCCCACCCGGAGTCTTTTTTTCGTTTTGTCCGGTTACACTGTCTGTCATTTCTTAACGGGGGTTGGAGTCTGAGGCACATCGATGACGCGGAGACGGTCACCCTGTTCGTCGACGATAGATTTGAAATAGCGTTCGTTGTAACCACCGAATTTCGGGGCGGCAGGGTATCCGTATTCCGAACGGCGGAAATGACCGTCGGCGTCTTGTTGCTTGATGTTTCCGTCCATGTATTTGACAAAGAGCATGTCGCCAAGGGCCTTATAGTCTTTGGTAGCTTTGGCGGTCCACGAGTCGGTCAGTTCTTTGAGAATCTCAGCCTGATGCTCGGCGGGAAGGGAGACGATTTCGGCTTCAGCGGCATCGACAGCGGCATCCATACCGGTCTCGAGGGCGTTTTGAACCCGGCGGATGTCGGGGATCATCTGGCTATATCGGTTATAGGCCTGGTTAGCGACATAGTTGGTGACCCAGAACATGGCGTCCCACGAAAGAGTGTTCATGTCGCCGTTTCCGGGCATCAGTTCATAGGGCGGGGTGACGGTCGAATTGAACACCGGAACATATACCGAGGTGTTCGCATCGTCGGTTCCGAACCAAAGGATACCTTTCATGGCCTCGGGGCGCGAGGCGTTCATGTCCGCCACAAACGAGAATCCCGTCTGTTGGGTGGCGATGGCGCGTTCGTGGGTATATTCCTTCCCGTCTACCTTATATGTAAGAGGACGCCAGCGATAAGGAACGTCGAACGGACCCGCACCGATGTCTTGGGTCATGTCGAGGGGAGTGCCTTCGAAGTGATCGCGCATCATCCATTTCATGTCGTCGGCCGAGATTTTCTTTTCGGGGACAATCCAAAGCGGGAGCGGTTCGCCTTCGCCTCGGAGAATCCAGGGCAGATAGGCATCCATCGAGCCTTCCGGAGCGAAACGGTTGAAGTAGCTCCAGACACGGCCGTCGCATCCGCGGAGCGCACCCATGTCATATTCGGCGTAGGCACGCGAGAAATCAAAGTCTTTGTCTTTTCCGTCAAAATACCCTTTTTTGCGGGCGAAATCAATGACATCTTTCGAATAAAGGGTCTCTTTGTCCTTGAGAGGGAACTGGTGGATTCGCGAGTGGTTAGCGTGGCCCGAGATCGCATTGTCGGGTACGCGGCGGGCAACCCAGACGGCGCCCGGATCGTCCTTGCCTTTGCCAATCAGTTCCATGATCCAGACTTCGTTCGGGTCGGCTATCGAGAATGATTCACCTCCCGAAGCGTAACCATATTTGTCGACCAGATCGGTCATCACCTTGATGGCTTCGCGCGCGGTTTTGGCGCGTTCAAGAGTTATGTATATGAGCGAGCCATAGTCGAGAAGTCCCGAGCCCTCAAGTTCGGGGCGACCGCCCCATGTGCTTTCGGCTATGGTCAGCCCGTGCTCGTTCATATTGCCGATGCGGGTGTAGGTTACCGGGGCTTCCTCGATGAATCCGAGAGGCTTCGAGGTGTCCCACTCGATTACTTCGCGGGTCGCTCCCGGAGCATGGGTTCCGCCCTGTTTATGATATAGTTCGCCGTAGAGAACATGGCTGTCGGCCGCGTATGTAACCATGGAACTGCCTTTGGAGGTGGCTCCCGGTGCGGCGATGAGGCTTGTGCATCCTTCGGCGGTGGGCATGACGGCCGGCATCAGAAGAGAAGCGGCCGTCAGGGTTATCTTGAAAAGATGTTTTCTCATTATATTTAAGTAAGGAATTAATCGTGGTTGATTTTGACGTGGCGCAGAGCGTAGACACGGCCTTTCAGCATCAGTCTCAGGTTCTCTGAGAATCGTTTGGGGCTGAATCCCGATTCAGAGGCGGCGCGGCGGATCAAACGGAAAACGGCCGTGCGCGGATGGAGTACATGGGCAACGGCTCCGCGTGCCATCATAACGTCGGGAGTCCGGCGGCGGTGGATCGACTGTTCGGGGTGCTCGAAGGTCTCGATTGGGAAGAATGTCAGATTCAAACCGCGATACCACGCTTCGTAAAGAAAGATATCTTCCTCGCCGGCGCCTAAGAACGGTGCGTTGATGCCGAAAAGTTCATTGAATTTCAGACCGACTCTTTCGATAGATTCGCGACGCATGACTACTTCGACCATGAACGGGAAATAGGTCTTTGATACGCCCGAATAAGAGAGCTGCTGGCGTTTCCGTGGAAGTTTGCGCGGTTCGTTGTATTTTACCCTGAAGACGGCGATGTCTACTTCGGGATTGGCGTTCATTGTGTCGATGGCTGTTCTGAGACCTGTCGAATGATATTTAACATCGTCGTCAGCCATTAATATATATGGAGCCCGTGCAAGACTGAGAAGATTGTTGCGGTTACGTGATACACCCAAGCCGCTCATTCGGTGAAGTTCTACGTCGGGTCGTGAGACCAGTTCCGGCGGGAATGGGGTTTCTTTTGAATCTGATTCTCCGGATTGCCAGGAAACGACATATCTCACGCCCGGGGTAGGCTGGAGAAATCCGGGTCGTGCCAAACGCCATATTCCGTCTTGTCCGAATGCTGTCACAAGCACATCGAGTTCAACCTTCCGGTCGGTGTTTTTGTTCGACTCGCTCATATTGGTCTAATAATTGGTTAAATAAATGTTCAAACGCGGAGAAAGAGCGTAATATGATGTTCGACACGCTCTTATCAGTACAATATCCCACAAAATTACAAAAAAACTTTTAAACACACAAAGGCCAATTTGTGCTATCTGTCCGGAAGAAATAAAAAAGCCGTCAGCATATATACATATATATAAGATATATAAGAATGGCAGAGTCGGCTAACCGTCGGTGAAGCGAGCGAAGCGAGCCCACTGAAAGGAATGACGCTGCTGCCGGAGTCGCGGAGCGACGATGTTGTCAAGAAAAACTGCGGAGTTGTGACAAAATTGTGATAGACGATGTGACAAGAATGAGCATAATTATGGTCGAA
>CAYVXC010000115.1:2473-6612 GCA_964454925.1 uncultured Bacteroides sp. | reverse complement strand
ACGGTCACGGGAGTATCGACACCATTGATATTAAAGGTTTTGATGACCGTGCGCGGTGAACGGCCGACATGACCATAGGCAGCCGTCTCCTCATAGATAGGTGTGCGGAGCTCAAAACGATCTTCGATAGCACGCGGACGCATGTCGAACAACTCCGCGACTTTGCGAGAAATCTCACCGTCAGTCATATTGACCTTCGCCGTTCCGAATGTATTGACCGACAGACTGACCGGTTGGGCAACTCCGATAGCATAAGCTACCTGAACAAGAGCGCGGTCAGCAACCCCGGCTGCGACGAGGTTTTTGGCGATGTGGCGGGCGGCGTAGGCGGCCGAACGGTCGACTTTCGAAGGATCTTTGCCCGAGAAGGCTCCGCCGCCGTGGGCACCGCTGCCGCCATAGGTGTCAACAATAATCTTGCGCCCCGTCAGACCGGTGTCGCCGTGAGGACCCCCGATTACGAATTTACCGGTCGGATTGACATGGAGAGTGTATTCGGTATCAAAAAGGTGACGGATATGTTCGGGAATACGGTTGATGACACGTGGAATAAGGATCTGTTTCACGTCGCGGCGGATTGTTTCGACCATGCGGCGGTCGGCCTCGTCCTGAGTGATTCCGTGGTCAGCGGGATTGATGAAATCGTCATGTTGTGTCGAAAGAACAATCGTGTCGATTCGAACCGGGTTATCGTTTTGGTCATATTCAATCGTAACCTGGCTCTTGGCATCAGGACGGAGATAGGTCATATCGACTCCCTCGCGTCGTATGTCAGCAAGTTCCATCATCAGCGCATGACTCAGCGCGAGCGTGAGCGGAATGTAATTTGGCGACTCATTGGTGGCATAGCCGAACATCATGCCCTGGTCACCGGCTCCTTGATCGGCAGCGGTGGCCTGTTCATGAGCCTGACGGTCGACACCGCGGTTGATGTCGCGGCTCTGTTCATGGATAGCCGAAAGCACCCCACAGGAATTGCCGTCAAACATCAATTCGCTGCGATCATAGCCAATGCGGTTGATGACACGTCGCGCAACCCCCTGAAGATCTATATAGGCATCGCTGTTGACTTCACCGGCAAGCACAACCTGACCGGTCGTGACGAGTGTCTCACAAGCAACTTTCGATTCCGGATCGCGGACAAGAAATTCGTCGAGAATAGCATCGCTGATCTGATCGGCCACCTTGTCGGGATGGCCCTCCGATACAGATTCCGAAGTAAAAAGATAGTTCATTTTGAGTATCGTTATATTTAGATTATACAAAAAAACGAAAACGACCCCGGCCGGTCATGTCACCGCGGAGTCAGCTCAGGCTTGAATAAACGAAATCCGATGGCGGCACACGGGCCACAATCGGCAATTTTAGCATTTTTTCGTGTGGTTGCAAGCAGCCAAATCTATCCACGGAAACAGTCCAAATCCGTCCTGAAACAGACCGGGCACCGTTTTTCGACCGCAAAGTTAGTCATTTTTTTCGAATGTTGTTACAATGGACCGTGAGAAAATTTTCGGTCACAGATGGGTGAGTTTGAGAAAAAATGCTTATCTTTGCGGTCGAAAGCCGCCGTCTGCTATATGCAGCGTCAACTATTGGAGTGGTGCTCGAGTGGCTGAAGAGGCACGCCTGGAAAGCGTGTATACCCCAAAAGGGTATCCCGAGTTCGAATCTCGGTCACTCCGCTTAAAAATGGACGGAATCCTTATTTAAGATTTAAGGACGACCGAGAGGAGAACGAGTAGAATTCGTTATCGCCTTGGCGCTTGCATAGCAAGAATCTCGGTCACTCCGCACATCACCTCAGAGAAAGAATGTCGAAAAAACGACATTCATTATTTACCTTTGATAATGATGTTAAATGTGTGACAGAGCGGAATGTATCAAGAAACTTCAAGAGAATCTCCCTTATATTCAAAGGGAATATGGTGTGACGGGATTAACCTTGTTTGGTTCGCTCGCTCGTGGAGACAATCGTCCAGACAGTGATGTAGATATTTTGGTGAATATGCCTCCAAAAATATTCATTATCGTTCGCTTGAAAAAATTTTTGGAGTCTATTCTTCATAACTCAGTGGATTTGATTCATTATCATTCCAGAATGAACCCACGTTTTCTGAATGAAGTTTACCGCGATGGCATCACAATACTCTGACTCCGCAAAAAGACACGCACTTCAGACACTACTTTCTGTTGAAGAGACAATACAACAGTTAATTGATTGGAATAAGAATGTGCGAACTTCAGATGATTTTGCTTGTTCTCAAGCAGGCATGCAATTATTAGCGGCTGATGCTATGTTAATTTCCGCTATCGGTGAAGGAATTAATAATATCAATAACAAACTTCCGGACTTCCTTAAAACAGCGTTTCCGGAAATTCCATGGCAGGAAATCGTAGGGATGCGGAATCATATCGTTCATGGTTATTTCGATCTGAATGCTGACATTGTCTTCGATGCTATCAAAAACGATATTCCTATTCTTCTTCCCATAATTCAAGCCGCGATTAATAAGGTATCTTCCTTGATGGCTTCATAGGGTGGTAAAGACTTCGCTGTCTCACTCAGGTCATATTCAGCGGGATAAAGATGATAATCAATTTCTCTCATATCTTCATGACATAAAGAATACTGTTGATCTTAGAGGGGGTGATGGTTAGGCTGTTTCAGAATTTATTCGTAACTTTGAAGCAAAATATAACACAACGCTATTTTAGGAATAAAATGAAGAAATTTATAGCCCTTTCTATCGCTCTGTCAGCGACCGTAGGCGCTTTCGCCATGGCCGAACCCGACAGCACCGCTACAGATTCAATCAAAGGTTTCGGATTCAAAGATGTCAAAACGTGCAAACTGACTTCGGTCAAGAACCAGAACAAATCGGGTACATGCTGGTGTTTCGCCACAACCTCGTTTGTCGAAGACGAAATCATCCGTCAAGGCGGAGACTCGCTTGACCTTAGTGAAATGTTCACCGTCCGTCACGCTTACGCCGACAAGGCCGACCGCTATGTCCGGATGTATGGCAGCTGCAACTTCTCACCCGGTGGAGCTGTCAATGACGTCCTTTATGTCTGGAAAAACTATGGCGCGGTTCCCGAGGAAGTTTATCGCGGACTCGAGTATGGGGAAGATAAACATGTTCATGGCGAACTTCAGGGTGCGCTTGAAGGAGTAGTGAAAGCCGTGGTCAAAAAGCCCAACAAAAAAATTTCGACAGCATGGAAAGGTGCGGTTGACGGAGTGCTTGACGCCTATCTCGGCAAACTTCCCGAAACGTTTGTCTACAACGGTAAGACCTACACCCCGAAAAGCTATGCTGCGTCGCTTCCGCTCAATCCCGACGATTACTTGTTGTTCACCTCCTATACCCACCATCCCTTCTACGAAGGTTTCGTTCTCGAAGTTCCCGACAACTGGACCTACGACCGCTATATGAACGTTCCCCTCGATGAATTGAAAGCCATCGTCGACAACGCTCTCGAAAACGGTTTTACCGTGTCGTGGGCAGCCGATGTCAGCGAACCCGGTTTCAAATGGAAAAAGGGAGTGGCGCTGATGCCGCGCGAGAAAAACGAAAAAGACCTCGAGGGTACCGAACTTTCACGCTGGGTAAAACTGAGCGAAGCCGACAAAAACAAAGAACGTTATGAATTCGACGGTCCCGTTCCCGAAATCGAAGTAACCCCCGAACTTCGCCAGCAGATGTATGACAGCCAGGAAACCACCGACGACCACGGCATGGTTATCGTCGGCACGGCCGTAGACCGCGAAGGCAACCGCTATTATAAGATTAAAAACTCATGGGACACCGACCAGGTTTTCGGTGGCTTCATCTATGTCAGCGAACCCTACTTCCTCGCCAAGACTCTCAGCCTGATGGTCCACAAAGACGCTGTTCCCAAAAACATCGCCAAAAAGCTAAAAAAGTAAACGGTCGCCCACTCCGATATGAAGCGCATCGGAATTCTGTCTGACACTCATTCGGTCGATGACCCAGCTATCGCCATCCATTTCGCCGATGTCGACGAAATCTGGCACGCCGGCGATATCGGTGACCTTGAAACCTACCGACGGCTCGAGACCATCGCTCCGGTTTTCCGCGCAGTCACGGGTAATATCGACGGCGCCGATCTCAGAC
>CAYVXC010000115.1:0-2373 GCA_964454925.1 uncultured Bacteroides sp. | reverse complement strand
CACATCCTCCGTGTCATGCCCGATCCGAAATATGACCTGCTTCATATCAACCCCGGTGCAGCCGGCACAAAAGGGTGGCATCATGTCCGTACCCTCGTAAGACTGACAATCGACAAGGGAATACCTACTGACCTCGAAGTGATCGAACTCGCAAACCGACAACTGAAATGAATAAATCTCTAATTGTGACCTGTCTGGCGGCCGTTCTACTGACATCCGGCGGATGCAAGACCAGCGAGAAAAACTATCGCACGGCCTACGAGAAAACCGTCAACTCAAACAACGACTATAACGTGACCGAGTTTGACCAGACCGTCTATGGCCGTCACCGCCGGGCCGTCCGCGACGCCGAAGCCGAAGCTCCGTCCGGACGCAAGACGCCCACACGGATCATCACGGTCTCCGTGACCGAGAACGGCGGCGGTATCAAGGAATGGCTTAAGCGTTACAGTGTCTGTGTCGGCGGGTTCAAACAGTTGTTCAATGCCAATTCACTCAGACAGCGGTTGGTCGAAAACGGATATCCCAGAACCTTCCTCGTCCAGAACGCCGAACCCTACTACTATATCGTAGTCAATTCGTCTGACAATCTTGATGAGATGATCGACCTTTCGCGAAAATTGTCGACCGAATCGCCGGTCACCCTCAAAGAAGGCTTTCCATTCATCCTTCAGGTTCCGAGAAGATAGAAATGGCGCGTCTGATGGCAATAGACTTTGGCAGGAAAAGGACCGGGATCGCAGTCACCGACCCGGCCTGTATCATCGCCAATCCGCTTGAAACCGTGGCGACCGCGTCGCTTGTCGACTGGGTGAAAGCCTACGTCGAACGCGAAGGGGTTGAACGGATTGTCGTCGGACTTCCGCGTACGGTCCGCGGGGAGGAATCGCAGTCGATGAGATACCTCACTCCGGTCATCAACCGCCTGAAAAAAGTCATAGCGCCGGTCCCTGTCGAGTTCTTCGACGAACGTTTCACTTCGGTCCTCGCTCACCGCGCCATGATTGACGGCGGAATGAAAAAAAACGACCGTCGCGATAAAGCAGTTGTCGATAAAATTTCGGCATCAATAATTCTCAACGATTACCTGTCGAGCCGACGGTTTCGAGAAAACAATCAATGAAAACGAAAAACAAAGAAATATGAAACTTCCAATTTATTTATATGGTCACCCTGTTCTCCGGAAAGAGGCAGCCGATGTGACACCCGACTATCCCGACCTGAAACAACTCGTAGCCGATATGTTCGAGACGATGGACAACAGCGAAGGCGTCGGCCTGGCCGCGCCTCAGATCGGCCGCGCCGACCGCATAGTCGTGATCGATGCCAATCCGCTGGCAGAAACATTCCCCGAATGTGAAGGACGACGATTTGCTCTCATCAATCCCGAATACGAAGTTCTCGAAGGCGAGGCCGTGACCCGTCCAGAGGGCTGTCTCAGCCTTCCGGGTATCAGCGAGGATGTGAAACGCGTCGAGAATATCCGCCTCAAATGGCTCGACGAAGACTTCCAGCCCCACGAAGAAGTCATCACCGGGTTCCTTGCCCGCATCGTCCAGCACGAACTCGACCATCTCGAAGGAATGGTGTTCACCGACCACCTCTCGGGCATCCGCAAACAGCTCATCCGCTCAAAGCTCAACAACATCGTGACCGGCAAGACACGCGCCGACTATCCGGTAAGATATGCCGACGGAAAACGCCGCTGATCTTTTCCCTCATTTCTCCAAACTCTAAATCCTACACTCTCAGTAATGGCTGACGATAAGAAAATTATATTCTCAATGGTCGGGGTTTCAAAAATTTACCCGCCCCAGAAACAAGTTCTCAAAAACATATACCTGTCTTTCTTCTATGGTGCAAAAATCGGCATCATCGGTCTGAACGGCTCAGGAAAATCATCCCTTTTGAAAATCATCGCCGGACTCGACAAATCCTATCAGGGCGAAGTCGTGTTCTCACCCGGTTACACGGTCGGATATCTCGAACAGGAACCCAAACTCGATCCCGATAAAACGGTCATCGAGGTTGTACGCGAGGGTGTCCAGCCCATAATGGACATGCTGGCCGAATTTGAGAAAGTCAACGAAGCCTTCGCCGATCCCGACGCAGACTTCGATGCACTTCTTGCACGCCAGGCCGAACTTCAGGACAAACTCGACGCAGCCGACGCCTGGAATATCGATTCCAAACTCGAAAGAGCCATGGATGCTCTCCAATGTCCTCCCGATGACCAGAAAATCGATACTCTTTCGGGTGGTGAACGCCGTCGCGTAGCGCTCTGCCGCCTCCTCCTTCAGCAACCCGACATCCTTCTTCTCGACGAGCCTACCAACCACCTTGACGCCGAGTCGATCGACTGGCTCGAACAGC
>CAYVXC010000114.1:0-6667 GCA_964454925.1 uncultured Bacteroides sp. | reverse complement strand
GGATCTCTCGAGGTGTTGAACGATTTCGCACTGAAAACGAAAGGATTTGAGGTCGTTGTTCTTAGCTCGACAGGACGAGGAGCGTGCGCGGCGCGAAATGCCGGTCTCGAAAGAGTCGAGACGGAGTGGACGATGTTTTTTGATTCGGATGATCTGATGGATCCCGCGCATATTGAAAGGGCATGGCAGGCTGTGACGGACAATCCCGATGCAGATGTCGTTGGATGGGACGTGGACAGAATCGAAATCGACGGTCGCAGACGAAGACTGATTTTTGATACTACGAATCCCGAGTGGTCCAACATCATGCACGGGACTTTCGCGACTCAGCGATATATGGCCAAAACAAGTCTCTTTCGGGAGGCCGGTGGTTGGAATGAAGAACAGCCGATCTGGAATGACATTGAACTCGGTGCGCGCTTGCTCAAACAAAATCCAAAAATTGTCAAGGCCGCGTCTCAAAAGCCTACAGTCATAATTAGAGCTAATGCCGATTCCATAACAGGTGCGCTATGGAGCGACCGCATTGACCGATACCGGATCGCGTTAGCTAACCTTTCAAAGACATTGGATCAGCAAAAGGCTCCGTGGATTAGTCTCAAATCCGCAGTCCTCGCCGCTGACATAGCTCGCGAAGACAAGGCTGCCGGAAAATCTTTTTATGAAGAAATCGTCGGACGAGGAATCCGCACACGGCTGGTCTATGAATGGCGCAAGGCCGGGATGAGAGGTGCGGCGAGAGTTTTCAAACCCTTATTTCGTGGAAAAGTAAAGTCATAGTCATGAAGATACTGTTTATGGGCGATGCGAGCGCCTATCATGCCACCCTGGCAAAACAACTCGTAAAAAACGGTCATGACGTGACGATAGCCTCGAACGGTTCACGATGGATGGATACGAGCCGGGATATCAATATAACCCGCCGTCCGGGAAAAATCGGAGGCGCATTGCTTTGGCTAAAGCTGTCGACGGTCTTGGCTTCGAGATTAAAAGGCTATGATATAGTGCAACTCGTCAATCCGACATTCGTAGAACTCAAACCCCGGAGGTTGGAGCGACTTTTCAAGAAACTTAAACGGGACAACGGACGTGTCTGTCTGTCTGCGCTCGGGACAGATTCTTTATTTATCGAGGGCTGTCAGGCGGAGGACTCTCCGCTTGCTTACAGCGAATGGAGAGTCCTCGGACGCGAGACGGAATTTTCCCGAAGTCCGAGAGGCCGCCATCTTGCAACGTGGCTTGACGAACCTTTGAAATCATACGCTGACCAGATCTATTCATCGGTCGACGGAATTATTACAGCTCTGTATGAGTATCACGTTGTTCTTGAGCGTCGCTATGGTCCCGAGAAATTAGCATATGGCGGAATAGCTATTGATACGGAGAATCTTCCATTCTTGCCGCCTGAACCAAACGAAAATGTAAAAATTCTTGCACCGTTCCATGAAGGCCGTCAAGGTGAAAAAGGCACCGATATCCTTGCTCGTTATGCCGCGAAAGTTCCAGGTGTTAAAATCGAGCCGGTGACAGGTCTCAAATATGACGATTTTATCCGTCGCCTTGAAATGGCCGATGTTGTACTCGATCAACTGTATTCATATACACCGGCTACTACAGCTCTAATGGCTATGGCGATGGGGAAAACGGTCGTGACGGGCGGTGAGAAGGATTTTGCGGAATGGATTGGAGAACCATCAGTGCCTGTGGTTAATCCGGACCCTCGGAATCCCGAACGGCTTATTGAGGACTTGACGAAGGCTATTGAGCCGGGGTCGTTGATGAAGACAGCTCATGAAGCGCGACGATTTGTTGAAAAACACAATGACATCAAGGTCGTCGCGGAACGGTTTGAAAATTTCTGGAATCAATTATAAAAGAATCACCGGAGTGTCACGATAGGCACTCCGGTGATTTTATAGATAGATATGATTCTCTAATTACTTAGAAACGGTGAACGGTTTTAGTGATACGCTGAGAACCGTCGCTGAGAGTTTCAACCTTGATGTTGAGGCCTTCGAATGGAGTCTTGGACGAGATACCGGCAGCGTTGTAGTAGATAACGCCGATAACATCTTCGCCGGTAGTGACATCTTCAACGGCTGTTACATCGGGCAGATCGAATCCAAGTTTGAGAGTTGCCGATGTAGCTTCGCGGAGAACTTTATTACCGGTGGTTGATTTCAGCTGCCATGCGCCGAAGACGACTGTACGCATATCGGGAACAGAAACGGCGGTGACATTCGAACCTTCGGGAGAAACGACTGCATAGTCATTGTTATCGACATTGCATGCTGTCTGAGAGGCATCGATCTGCCACTTGTTGTCTACGAAGACGAGAGATGCCTTAGCATATTCTGCCCAGCCATAAACATTGACAGTCTTGTCTTTGGTTTCGCCATAGATGTTTTGAGTTACCTCTGTTCCGGAGGCGGTCGTATAGGTCATTGTGCCGTTCGATTTAACAAATTCAGTTGTCAGATCGGTGGCATAAACCGTTCCGAGGTTTTCAGAGAAAGTATATGGAACGATGATCAAGTTCCAGGGGTCGAGAGTGAGAGTTTTACCATCAAACTTACCGGCTACGTAGGTGGCATAGATGGCCATGGGGTTACCGGTCTTTGATTCAGAGTTGACAATCATGTAGAAGTTGCCATTGACATCGCCGCCACAAACCTGGGGAGCGATCTTGACATTACCGTCGGCATCGATTGTAGCGATGATGTTCGAGCTTGAACCCATCATATTGTTGATACGCAACGATGTCTTTTCTTCATTGTTCCATTCGATGGAAGCATTGTAGACTTCAGAAACAACATCGCCGGCGTGATTGATCTGAATGTTGAGATTAACGGGAGTGATAGTCTCTTCAGAGTCGTAGTCGGCGGTCACGATCCAGCCCTTATTTTCTGCGACAGTAACATCGGCGTCGGCTGTGCCGGGCATGTAGCTCAGGTTGAGCTGGCGGATGAACGATTCGGTTTCTGGAGTGATGTTTACCGACGAAACATCGGGAAGGGCGGTGATAACCGCGTTGATAGAGTCTTTGTCAAGTTTATTACCTTGCAGAAGAAGTTCCTGAAGACCTTTGTTATTGGCCAGATTTAGGCCGGTAAGCGCATTGCCCTGAGCTTCG
Organism: uncultured Bacteroides sp.; assembly: GCA_964454925.1. GTDB lineage: Bacteria > Bacteroidota > Bacteroidia > Bacteroidales > Muribaculaceae > CAG-873. Next base: position 3,534 of record CAYVXC010000114.1, on the reverse strand, counting down.
AGACGCTGCAGATAGGTGTTCTTGGTGATATTGAGCTCGGTCAGTTTATTGTTTCCGCAGAACAGGCCATAAAGATATCCGTTTTTTGTGACATCGAGACTGGTCAGAGCGTTATTTTCAAGATGACACTGGCTGAGATAAGCGCTCTTGCTTACGTCAACACTTGTGAGGGCGTTGCCCGAGAGATCAAGACTTGAAATCGAAGTGTTGTTGCTCAGATCGATTTCAGAAATCTGATTGTTATTGGCAATGAGAATAGTTAGATATTTCTGCTTGGTGACATCGAGTTTTGAGACAGCGTTGTTACCGAGATTGAGCCAACGGACATTGGGGTTGGAGGTGATGTCGATAGCAGTGAGTTTGTTGTCCTGAACATAGACGCCGCTCAGACTGGGGTTCTTCGAAAGGTCGATCGAAGTGATGGCATTTTCGGCCACCATGATTTTCTCGAGTGCAGTACAGGAAGAGATGTCGATGCCGGTCAGTTCATTGCCGTCGAGATAGATTGATGTTGCGGCGGTGAGACTGGTGAGATCAATCGAGGTCAGTTTGTTGCCTGAGCAAGAGAGTTCGTCGATACCACTCAGACCGGTAACATCGAGCGAAGTAAGAAGGTTATTCGAACAGTCGACATCGTAAAGAACAGTATGCTTGGGAAGCTTGAAAGAACTGATGCGGTTGTCGGCGATATCAACTTTAGAGAGCGCTTTCATGGCCGAGCAGTCGATAGCGCTTTCAATCGCGTTTTCGTGAACATCGAGAACCGTGAGAGCGGGACAGCCGCTGATATCGAGTGACGTCAGTTTATTATTTTCGGCGTAAAGACCGGTCAACGCGGGGTGATTGCCGAGAGTCAAGGTCGTGAGACCGTTGCTTCCGAGCATAACCTGTATTAGTGAGGCTGCACGTGAAAGGTCGGCAGCGATAATACCCTGGCTTGCGGCGCGGAGAACAACGATTTCGTCACCATAGATTTTTACGGTCGAGCCGGTGATAAGGTGTGAGACATACTGCTGTTGATCGTATTTAACTTCAACACCGTCACCCCAGTCAATGGTGAATTCATAGCCTGCAGTACCACCGATACCGAGTTTGGCAGCCTGGGTGCCGGGCGCGAAGGTAAGGACCATGGTCGGAACTTTCGAACCGGCCTGATATTCGTATGCACCGCAGTCAATTGAGGCACCGGCTACGCGGGGATTGCCTGCGATGTCGGTTCCGGAGGTGAACCCTTCGAGGGGAGTTCCTTTATCGATGAACTCGCTGCCCGAGGCCAGAGACCAGTCGGCGCTGAGAATAGCGGCTGCCTGAGCGTCGTTTGTAGCGTGGCCTGCGAAGGACGTCGGAAGAACGAAGTTTGACATTGCAACCGCAGGATCCGTGATTGAGTTGAAAGTATTATCGGCAGTCTGGCCATAAACATTAGTGCCACCGTTTTCATCGCGCACGCTATTGTTTAAAACTGTCGAATTGATGACGCGGCCGTCCTTTAAGTATATACCTCCACCTTGGAAGGCAGTGTTGTTGAACATAGCGCAGTTAACGACATCGCCGCGGACATTATAAATAGCTCCGCCTTTACCTCCGTTGTCGCCATATTCTTCAGCATCGGCATAACACCCGGCGATGAGTGCATTAACAACCTCGCCGGCATTATAGATTGCTCCACCATTAAGTGCGCGACAATCGTTGACAGTGATATTGGTTATTTTGCCGCCGTTATTGAGTATCGCACCGCCGGCAGCTGAATAACAGCGAGCGAATTCGCAGTTGTCAAGTGTGCCGCCTTTGAGATAAACCGCACCGGCCTGGTCGAGACCGACACAATCTTCAAATTTACAGTTAGAGATAGTCGCGTTTTCTGCATAGACGCCGCCACCGACGCCATTGCCGTATGAAGAATGGCTGAAAGCTTTTGCTACGTAGCAATTGTCCATCGAACCACCTTTCAGATAAACCGCGCCGCCGTAAGTGTTGCTGTCTGTCGAACTTTCAGCCGAGAAATATGCTGAATTTTCGGTAATTCGGCAGTTCTTGAGATTCAGGTTGCCGAGACCGTAAACAGCACCACCGGCCGATTTAGCCTGATAGATGCTTGCATTTCCTCCGGTGAGTGTAAATCCGTCGATTACTGTAGGTTCTGCAAATGTGGCTGCACAATAAAGTACGTGGCTGCTGTTGTTTTTTGTTCCGGTAACTACGTTGGACGCAGTTTCCCATGTCCAGCGGTATGTGGTTGTGGGATCTATGATGCGGGTCCATGTGTCAGGCTGGTCGTCGTCAGCACTGAGGATCGTTGCATTGGTCATGTCGTAAGGTTTTGCGCCTACAGCACGGTCGGTAAGTGAAGTTTCCGTGCCGGCGAAACCTCCATAAAGAGACACGCCATCTTTGAGGATGAACGCTTTGCTGTTTGGTTTATTGGATTTAATGAGCGAAGTGGGAGCATACGTACCTGCTGCCACCCAAATTTGATCACCAACTGCCGAAGCATCAATGGCCGCCTGAAGGTCGCCCATTGCCTGTGACCAAGAAGTGCCGTCGCCGGTTCCTCCCTGAGCGACGTAGCGGATAGCGGCGTCGGCGCTTTGGCACGAAAGAGCCAGAAGAGCGGCGGCCGCTGTTGTCTTAAACATACTGATCATGATGATAAAATTATGGAATAAATGATTGTGATTTTTAGGAGTTGCAAAGGTAGCTAAAAATAACGAATATCAAAGCTGTTCGCTGACAAAAATATCTCGGTTAAATAAAAAATATTGCAAATTGAGAAGCGAAGGACGATATCTCCGACATTATCAGGAAAAATAACTCCGAAAGATGGTTAAAAAGAAAAGTGCCGCATGATCCACGCGGACCGTGCAGCACTTTCAATAGGGTAGTCGTTCGGTTTAGCTGAACCAGTAGAGCTGGCCGAGCGAAACAGTTTTTGTCGGGGGAACGTAAGCCAGAACACCGTCAACATAAACGTCAAATGTTTCGGGGTTGACTTCGATCTTAGGCATATTGGCGTTGCGTACCATATCGGCTTTGCCGATGTGACGTGTACCGTGAACGGGATAGAGTTCGCGTTTCAGACCGAGTTTCTTGCCGATTTCTGAAGCGGCAGCAGCCTGGCTGGTGAAGGTTACGCACGTCTTGGGCATTGCATCGCCAAATGCTCCGAACATCGGGCGCATGATACACGGCTGGGGAGTCGGAAGCGATGCGTTCGGGTCACCCATATTAGCCCAGTTGATGAGACCGCCTTTGATGACGAGTTTGGGTTTGGTGCCGAAGAATGCGGGTTCCCAAAGAACGAGGTCAGCCATCTTACCGACTTCGATCGAACCGAGGATATCACTGATACCATAGGTGATAGCCGGGTTAAGAGTAATCTGAGCAAGATAACGGAGAACACGGAAGTTATCGTTTTCGGTCGAATCTTCAGGAAGTTTACCGCGGGCAGCTTTCATGTAGTCGGCCATCTGGAATGTACGCATGAACGATTCGCCTACGCGACCCATTGCCTGAGAGTCGGAAGAAACCATCGAG
>CAYVXC010000113.1:0-6694 GCA_964454925.1 uncultured Bacteroides sp. | reverse complement strand
ATGTTCATCAACCGTGGGAGAAAGGACCGCCGTGTTACTGACGGGGAGATGGCAGTTGAACCATTCAATATTGCGTTGCAAAGCCCGCTTTATCCTTTCGGCTCTGACCTCCGCGGTTTGTGACGGATCATCGTTCCAACGCTTGCAATCTTTTTCCCAGGCCTCTCCGAGAGGAAGAATAACATCATCGATGTACTCGAAAACCTCGTTGAGTCCATTGGGATAGACTTCTTTCCAGACCTCTCCGACGGTCTTGCAGAAACTGTCATATTGGATTATCTCACCAATCCAATGGGGTGTAAATCCATAATGGACTTTCATCCGGAATGTATAATCGGTTTTCTCGCGATTATAGCATACAAGGTCCCAAATCGGCCCCGCGACCCATTTCGCATTAGCAGTCAAATCTTTCTGCAGATAAAAGCTTCCGTGGAATCCATCGGGATTATCCATGACCTCCTGGATTATGAAATAGCGTGCCATACTTTCTACGTCAATAAAATCTTCCCAGGTCGGGTCATTTTTATCCGCTGAATAAATCGCTTTGTTAATTGTCTTGAACTCGTTAGTCAGCCAATCCAACTGGGCGGGTGAAAGATCTTCGGGAGAATGATAGCGAATGGTTAGATTCCACCGGCTGTTCTCAGGAACGGTTATCTGACATTGATCACGGTAATTGTCCACCTCAACGAGCCAACCTCCCTTTATTAGTTCTGGATCGGTTTCTCCGTCGCGCTGTTCATGGATATTTACTCGGTTGTCGTCGATACGGATGGTCTCGGTCAGGAAATAGAGACCGATATAATCATTGTTGAGGACGACCTCGACCGGTCGGAATGACGGTGTCCACGCCATCCCCATCAGCTCTCCCAACCGTAAACCGGCAACCGTATTTTCCGATGGTTTCAATAGTGCCCAGTGTTTGTTTTTCGGCATCCCCAGAAGCGATGCTTTTTTCCCGAGCTTAATTTTATAAGGTTTCTTGGGGCTGTTCCATGATGAATGTCCGCGACCGCGGATTTCCATCGGGAGAGGTTCTTCTTCGGAGCCTATGGCCTCAATCCCTTCCTTTCCCGATGGATCAAGCCAGTAAAAAGCATTCAGATATTCCTCTTTCGATACGACCGGGGCACTGTTCTCGGTGGTTATATACAGTATTGGCAAGGTCCCTGAAGCGGAAACCGGTGAGAGGGCCGGCGGTTCGTTTGCTTCGATTGTGTCTGTGCAGGAAAACATTGTGGAGAGGGCCAAAAGGCACATCAGAGTTTTCCAGATGTGTGATTTATTCATAATTGGGGTCTTTTGTTTATTTAATAGACGAAATATTTATTGAAAGACTGCACGACATAAACTCAAATTTTGCTATCTGTGATCCTTGATAAGGTCATCAGGATCAGTTTTTGGTTGGTCTAAGCAGATAAAAGCAACTTGTACTTATAAAATTGCGTATGTATCTGAAGTTCGATATGCAAGCCGGTAGTTTTAGTGGCGTTAATCCGAATTTGATTTTATAATGAGGATTAATCAGATAGAGACTTCTGTCGGCAATATTCCAATGTGTCAATGACGCAAGCTTTTCAAACGCCTCTATGGTGATACGTGTTTTCCGGATGGACAATAACTCATTAATCATTTCTTTTGATTCTCGTGCGTAGGCGAGAATCTGTTTATAAATACGAAAAGGGAGAAGATGGATAAATGGAAATCTTGCAATAAATGAGTTCCTGCATATTTGCTGATGGCCGCCAAACGGCATTTGCCAGGCCGGAAACGCAATGAATAGAACTCCGTCATTTTTTATAAATGAATGGGCCTGTATAAGTAGCGTGTATTTATCTTCAATATGCTCAATCACATCGTGACAGATAATTATGTCGAATCGGTGATTAAGCCCTGTTTGATTGAAGATGTCGTTACAAATGAAAGTTCCCGGAATGTGTGCCTTTCTAAATAATTCTTTTGCTTCGTTTATTCTTTTCTCGGAAATATCTATTCCTACAACTTTACATCCGAGTTTGGCAAATGGCAACAAATTCCCGCCTTCGCCACAGCCGATTTCGAGAATGGAGATGCCTTCATCTATCTCATGATAGTTACTGATATATGGCATAAAGTATTTCTCACTCGTTATGGAGAGTTCCTTGAAATATTGGTCTCTGTCGGAATGTCTTTGTTGCATCTTTGTTGTGTATTTTATTTAATAGATGCAACAAAGACATTAAGACTGCATTTTACTATTCAATCCTACCAATTAAGACGAATACCAAATGGTAAAGTAAATTCGGACGGTTTGTCCTGGCGTATCGTCCTAATTTCTGTGCCCGGATTAAAGTAGTAGCGGAATGATGGTTCCATATAGAAACTGAAAGACGGAGTAAAACGATATTGCACGCCCAGACCACTTTCAATAGACCATTGCAACGGTGCATTAATATTGACGTTACATTCGGCCGGAATACCTCCGCCGGGGATGAATTCGCGGACATGTTGCTTGCCGCCGATCGGGATGTCCAGGACTCCGCCGCCTTGAATATAAACGGTTAAATTATTGTACTCCAATACGCGGTAGTTGAGTTTTAACGGGATGCCCAGATAGTGTATCCGCTGGAATGTTTCCGTTCTTGACAACTTGCTTTCTGACAGGAAGTCAGAGCGTAAGAGTGAATATCTCAAGCCGGTCTCTACGCCCCAGCGGTTAGAGATGGTTTTATTGACAGAGAGTCCGAAAACCAATGGCATGTAATGACGGGTCTTTTCGGTTACTTCGATTTCTTCGTCGGGTCCTTCAGCATCCGGAAGGTTGGGATCAGGAATTTTGAATATGTTTGATTCCCGTTCGCCGAGGTTACCTGAGTAGGCCAATGCCAGCGACCAACCCGGTGTTTCTTGATTATATAATTGTGGCGAAACCTCCCGGGCGAAATACTCGTCTCTATCGGGATTAAGAGGTATGACTCTGATTGAATCACCCGGCAAACTGTCCTTTTCATTGGGTATGGGTAACGGATTTTCCTTTGGAGTCGCAACGTCTGCGACAAGATCAGGCATCGGAGGAACAATAGTTCGATGGATGATACCGGGATTCTTAATGTCAGGGGTGTTTGAGGTGGTGCTGTCCGCGCTGTTTTCAATGACTTTCTTACGCTTAGAGACAGAATGTGAGACTTTTGACGTTCTATCGCCGTTGAAGCGAGATGAAATTTTATCTTCTTTCGGTCTGAAAATGCCATACCAGAGTATCAGACCAAGCCCTATGATGGACAACAGACCTGCTCCAGTTCGATACTTAACAATCAAGCGTCTGAGGGCGGCTTTGGCGTGAGAAAGCTGTGACGAAGACGAATGTGGAGCAATCCCGAGCAACGCCCCGATCTCCTTGTGGGTCAGACCGTCCAAAACCGCCAGCCGAAAAACCGTTGCATAACCTTCCGGTAGCCTGTCTATCAGATTCGTGAGCTCGTCAAAAGTCAGAATTGGTTCGTCAGAGGTTTCTTCAGCGGCAATATCCTTTGTCGGCGTGGAGGCCTGATTCGATTCGCTCTTCAGATGTTGCAGTGCGAGATTCCTCATTATTGTGGTTAGCCATGCCTCAATTTTTGCGTCGTTCTTTAGGGCTCCGATGGAAGTCAAAGCGATAAGAAATCCGTCATGCAGGATATCCTTGATCATGTCTGCGTCATGGATATAGTGGGCCACTATCTCTCTCATTGACGGGAGATATTTTTGATAAAGAAGTCCGAAGGCGTCTCTGTCTCCGGCCTTGCATCGTTCAACAACGCTTCTTTTATGCATAAGATTCAGATTACACTACAACATTGATGTCAATGTACCCGAAAGACTGCATCGATCTTCAGATTTTTTTTATTAAAAAATCCACGCGTCAGCGTGGATTTTGTATAGACAGGGGAGAGAGAATAGCGAAAGGTTCGGTTGGAGTTAGTTGGCGCCCTGGGAGCCGTTGCCGGAGCGGCCGCCGCCCTGGAGGTCGTCGTTTTTGATGGTTGTGTTGGTCTTTTTGACCCAGGCGCGCAGTTTGCCGAAGCGGTAGTTGAGCGAGATTCCGATGGAGGCTACGTTGGCCGAGGTATTGGTGCTGACTCCGTAGGTGCCGTTATTGACCGTGTAGCTGTGGGAAGTCGGACAGCCGAGCCCGATGTTGCGGGCCGACAGAGTTACGTCGAGGTTTTTGTCGGCGAGGAACGAGCGTTTGAGTGAAAGTGAGTAGCCGACTCCGCGTCTGCCCATTTCGCTGTAGCTGTAGAGGCTCCAGCATCCGCCCGTGTAATAGTAGCCCATGACCGAGAGATTGAGGTTCCAGGGGAGTTGCTGGCTTACGCGGGTAAAGACGTTGCCACTCCAACGGCTGAGGCGGGTATCGGTGTCTTTCAGACGATAATAGCTCTTTTGGGCAAAAACATTTACCATCCATTGGGTTTTCGACGTCAGTGACCATTGGAAGAAACCCGAGAAGTTTAGTTCACGGTTTAGCATGACGTTACCGTATGTCGAATAGGTAATGTTGTCGGGGTCGGTCCATTGGATTCCACCGGTTCCGTTGTTGCTCCACGTATAGGAAACGTCTAGGTTGGTGTTGAATTTTGCCTTGATGAAACTGAAGTTGAGATTGGTGGTGTTGAGTCCGGTGCTTTCGAGATCGGGGTTGCCGTATGAAACGGTGGTGGGCGAGATAGTTACGGCCGGATTGAGGTAGCTGATGCCGGGGCGCTGGATTCGACGTGAGTAGGACGCTTTGAGCGTTGTGGACTGAGAGAAGTTGTAGGCGACTGAGGCGTTGGGAACAAAGTCGTTCAGATTGGAATGGAAGTCTTTGCCTTCGCCTTTCTTAAATTCGGCGCCGAGACGCGAGTATTCATAGCGGAGTCCGGCGCGACCTGTAAACTTGCCGAAAGATGCGCGATAGTCTGCATAAAGTCCGGCGATATGGTAGCGGTGGATAAATTCGGTCTCGGTGGTGGCGAAACCTACGAGTTCCTGAGTATTTTCGGAGTGGCTTTCGCGGAGTATGTATTTGGCTCCGACGTCGAGTTTGTGGTGCTCGCCGTAGGGCCGGCTCCAGTCGAACTGGAAGGTGTGTTCGAAGAATCGCTGGTCATAGAATGAATTGATGCCGGTATAGGCCATCGGGGCATTGACGAGGTTGGAGTATTCGGTGGCCTGTTGCTGGTCATCGTTGGTGTGGCTCAGACGATATGACGCGGTCAGGGTCTCGCCTTTGCGATGGGTTAGGTGCTGGTAGTCGAGCGCAAAGTCTAAGTCGGTATAACCGTTTTTGGGATAGTAGGAGAAATTGTCCCAGGCTGTCTTCAGTTGGCCTTCGGGGTCGAATAGATCATAGTGGCTTGACATGTCGTGGCTGTTTTTGCCGATGTAGCCGTTGATGGAGGTGGTCAGAAGGTTGAGGGTGTCGATTTCAAGCGAACCTTCGGCGTCGAAATAACCGCCATGACCTTTGGCCTGATAGGAGAATTCGTTATTGTAGCGGTCGCCGGTAGTTTCGTAGACAGTTTCTTCGTTGCCCCTTCCACGGCCAGCACGGTTGCCATAGCCATAGTAGCCTCCCGAAGCCGAGAAGGTCAGTTTTTTGTACTGGGTGAGGAAATAGGCGTTTGCGCCCGGCTGATTGCTTTGAGTGTCATAATTGAGACCCACCGAAGCGTTGAAACCGCTCATTGACGTGGTTGAATTGGTGACGATATTCAGAATGACGGAACTGCCTTCGGCGTCTTCGCGGGCTCCCGGATCGGTGATGACTTCAATTTTCTTGATTGTCGAGGCGGGGATGGCCGCAAAAATGTCTTTGGCGTTGCGGGAATACGCGTTGTTCGGGCGTCCGTTTTTGTAGATCTTGAAGTTTGTAGATCCGTTGACTTTGATCGTGCCGTCTTCGTCGACAGTCACCATCGGGACTTTCCTCAGAATCTCGCGGAGGTTGGAGGTCGAAGCTTCTACGTCGGCCGTGACGTCATATCCTATGCGGTCGATTTCTTTGGTCACGAGCGGTCGCTGGGCCGTGACGGTGATGGTGTTGAGTTCCTCGGAGGCCGATTGGGTATAGAGGACGCCGAGACTGGCCAGCGGAAGGTCTTCAGTCACTTCGAAAGTCATTGAGACGGGGATACGCATCGGGGCGATGACGCGGAGCATGTATTCGCCGGCTTTGGGAAGAGTCGCGCTGATGATGCCGCCTTCGTCGGCGACTGACCCGGTGATCGGGCGGATGGTGTCGGGGATAGAGAAAACTTGCCAGGTACAATAGCTTTCGGGGTCGCCCTGAGGATCGATAACGGTGGCGGTCATACCATAGCGCTGGGCTGTCACACCGAGCGAGGTGAACAGGGTGAGGAGAAGGACGGAGAGAATTTGGTGAGAGGATTTCATTGTGTTGATTGAGTTAGTTTTTTGGATGAGAGGATTGTTGTGTATTTTTGAGTGCTTATGTTGAAACGTAAATTTTCCGGTTTTTGGGTGTTTACCTTTCTTTAGACGAAAGAGTGGTATAAAAAGTGACACCCGGATGTGTTAAAAAATAAAAATTAATAAAAGAAAAGGCCCTGTAAAAAAGAAGAAGCCGACTTCGGACAAATCAGAAGTCGGCTTCATATTAGCTAAAATCGCTTGAGCGAATTATTTGCTGAGTTTTTCTTTCAGTGCAGCGAGAGCTTCGAGGTCACCG